>DSDS01000065.1 GCA_011048585.1 Desulfurivibrio alkaliphilus
ACCCTGGGCCGGGCCTGGGGGGGGCGGCGCTTGCCATAGTCACGCGTCATCCCTGCCCCTCCAGGCCGGGGGGCGACCCGGCCACCTTTTCGGCCACCCGCAGCCGGGCGCTTCTGGCCCGGGGATTGCGCCGCAACTCCTCCTCCCCCGGGACCACCGGTTTGGAGGTCAGATTGCGCAGCCGGGGGTCGGAACGAAAAGCCCGTTTGACCAGACGATCCTCCAACGAGTGAAAGCTGATCACGCAGAAACGGCCTCCCGGAGCCAGCAGCGGCGGCACCATGGCCAGAATGCTCTCCAGATTTTCCAGCTCGCGGTTGACGGCGATCCGCAGAGCCTGGAAAACCTTGGTGGCGACGTGGATATTGCGGGGATGGAAGCGGCGGGGGACCGCGGCGGCAACCAGATCGGCCAGCTCCTCGGTGGTGGTGATCGGGGCCTGCCGACGCCGCTCGACAATCCGCCCGGCAATCCGCCGGGCCTGACGCTCTTCCCCGTAGTAGAAAAAAATATCGGCCAACTCCTCGGCGGAAAGCTCTCGCAGCAGATCAGCCGCCGTTTGCGGCCCGCGCAGGTCCATCCGCATATCCAGGGGTTCTCCCCCCCGAAAGCTGAAACCCCGGCCGCCGCCATCCAGTTGCAGGGAGGAGAGTCCCAGGTCGAGCAACATTCCGTCGATCCGCGTGATGGCCAGTTCAGCCAAACTCACCTCCAGCTCGATAAAGTTGCGCCGCAACAGCACCGCTCGCTCTCCAAAGTCGGCCAGGTTGCTCCGGGCCACCGCCAATGCCTCTTCGTCCCAATCAAAGCCGATCAGGCGCCCGTCCGGGCTGCTTCGCTCCAGGACGGCGGCACCATGGCCGCCCAACCCCAGATTACCGTCGGCATAGATCCCGCCGCTGACCGGCGCCAGCCAGGCCAGGACCTCGGCCAGCAAAACCGATTGATGGATGGCGGTCATAAAAACTTAAAAAAGTCCCAGTTCCAACAGGGTCTGCTCAAACTCGACAAAATTCTCGCCGGTGGGCTTGTTTATCTTCTCCCAGGTGGCCTTATCCCAGATCTCGAAATAGTTGATCATGCCGTTGACCACCACCTCCTTCTCCAGACCGCTCTCCGCCCGCAGGTTGGGCGGCAGCAGCACCCGGCCCTGTTTGTCCAGGGCGCACTCCACCACCCCGCCGATCATGTAGCGCACCAGCTTGATCTGGTGGGGCTGTTTTTTGCCCTCGGCCAGCAGTTTAAGCTCCATCTCCTCCCACTGGGGCAAGGGATAGGCCTTCAGGCAGGAGTTCCAGGGGGTGATCATCAGCCGCTCATCATACTGTTGACGCAAAACCTCACGGAAGCGGGTGGCGATACTCAGGCGCCCCTTCTCATCCATGGTGTGTTCCGATCGGCCACGAAAATGGTAGATCGGGCTGCGCGGACTGTTTTCGGCCATCACTCTCCCACCAGAACCCCTTTTTACCCCTTTGCCCCACTTTGCCCCACTAGGCCCACTTATAGTGAGTAAAAGGCGGGGGTGTCAAGGTAAAAAGGAGTTAAGGCAAGGAAATAAATTATTCTCCTTGCCTTCTGGGAGCAATTACCATAGGATACCGCTCTTTTTCCAACGTCAACCTTTGAGCGTGCCCAAATGAACCAGCAGCAAATCAGAAACGTCGCCATCATCGCCCACGTCGATCACGGCAAAACCACCCTGGTCGACCAGCTTTTCCGCCAGAGCGGGATGTTCCGGGACAATCAGCAGGTAGCGGAGCGGCTGATGGACTCCATGGATCTGGAGAAGGAGCGGGGCATCACCATCTCCGCCAAGAACGGCGCCTATATCCACGGCCAGTACTGGATCAACATCATCGACACCCCGGGCCATGCCGATTTTGGCGGTCAGGTGGAGCGGGTGCTGCGGATGGCCGACGGCTGCCTGCTGCTGGTGGATGCCCAGGAAGGGCCCATGCCCCAGACCTATTTCGTCCTGAAAAAGGCCTTGGCCAACCGGCTGCCGGTTATCGTGGTGATCAACAAGATCGACAAACCGGCGGCCCGGCCTGAATGGGTGGTGGACCAGGTTTTCGATCTCTTCGTCAAGCTGGGCGCCCCCGATGAGCTGCTGGACTTCCCGGTGGTCTACGCCTCAGCTAAAAACGGCTTCGCCGCCCTGACCCTGCCGGCCAACACCCAGGACATGGGGGCGATATCGGATCTGATCGTCGCCCACGTGCCCCCTCCGGCCGGCGACCAGCAGGCCCCCTTGCAGATGCAAGTCAGCACCCTGGACTCCTCCCTCTACCTGGGCCGGCTGGCCATCGGCAAGGTGGTTAACGGCACCCTGAGCCTCAACCACTCGGTGGTGGTGGTCAAGCGTGACGGCAGCACCAAACCGGCCCGCATCACTAAGATCTATCGTTTCGAGGGCAGCGACAAGGTGGCGGCCGACACCGCAATCTGCGGCGAGATCGTGGCGGTGGCCGGCATGGACGACATCATGGTGGGCGAGACCTTCACCGACCCGGACAACCCCCGGCCCCTGCCGCTGATCGAGATCGATCCGCCCACCATCGCCATGCACTTCATCCCCAACGACTCGCCGTTTGCCGGCCAGGAGGGCAAGTTCGTCACCTCCCGCCATATCGACGAACGGCTGCGCAAGGAGACCATCTCCGACGTGGCCCTGCGGGTCACCCCCTTGGGCGACGCCACCGGTTTTGTCGTGGCCGGACGGGGGGAGTTGCATCTTTCCACTCTGATCGAGCGGATGCGGCGGGAAGGTTACGAGTTTCAGGTAACCCGGCCCCAGGTAATCATGCGGGAGGTGAACGGGGAAAAGCAGGAGCCCTACGAGGAGCTGACCGTCGACGTGGACGAGCAGTACAGCGGGGCGGTGATCGAAAAGCTGGGCCGCCTCCGGGGCAAGATGCTGGAGATGCACCAGCAGGACGGCATGACCCGCCTGCTCTATAAGATTCCCACCCGGGGCCTGCTGGGCTACCGGGCCCAATTCATGACCGACACCAAGGGCCTGGGGGTGATGAACTACGTCTTCGCCGAATACGGACCCCACGCCGGCGAGATTAAAAACCGGATCAACGGCGCCCTGGTGGTTAAGGAGCCCTCCACCACGGTTGCTTACGCCCTGTTCAACCTCCAGGATCGGGGCCGGCTCTTTGTCGGGCCGGGCGAAAAGGTCTACAAAGGTCAGGTGATCGGCGAAAACAGCCGCGAGGGGGACATGGTGGTCAACCCGGCCAAGGGCAAGAAGCTCACCAACATGCGAGCCTCGGGTTCCGACGAAAACGTGGTGCTGACCCCGCCGGTCAAACTGAGCCTGGAGGACTGCATCTCCTACATCAACGACGACGAACTGGTAGAGATCACCCCCAAGTCGATCCGCTTGCGCAAGATCTAAAACAGGCAAGGTGGCGGCTCCTGCGGGGGCCGCCACCCTGTTCGGCCATCAGAATCAACGCAAACGGATGGCCACGAAACGGCTTTGGGTGCCGCGGCGGACCAGCAGCAGGACGCTACCCTCCGCCAGGGCACTCTCCATAATCCCGGCGTACTGCTCGAGATTTTTCACCGGCTGCTGATTGACCTCCACGATCACCTCGCCCCGGCGGAGACCGGCCTCAGCGGCGGCGGAGCCGGCCTCAACGTTACTGATCAGTACCCCTTCCTGCTCCTTGAGTCCCAGGGAGCGGGCCACCTCCGGAGTAAGCTCCTGGACCGCAAGCCCCAGCTTCTCCTCGGCCTCGCCGACCACCTTGGTCGCCACCTCGTCCTCCTCCAGTTTACCGATGGTCACCATGAGCTCTTTTTTCTCGCCCTGGCGGATCACCGTCACCTTGACCTCCCTACCCACCGGGGTCTGGGCCACCAGGGTGGGGACCATGCTCATCTGAGTGATCTCCTTGCCGTCATACCCGATAATCACGTCGCCGGGCCGCATCCCGGCAGCGGCGGCCGGCCCCGCGGGGCTGACCTCGCCCACCAGGGCGCCGATGGGACGATCAAGTTTGAGATGGCGAGCGAGGTCGGGAGTCACGTGCTGAATCATCACCCCCAGCCAACCCCGGGTAACCACCCCATGCTCCTGGATCTGGCCGACGATATTCTTGGCCATATTGACCGGGATGGCGAAACCGATCCCGATATTACCGCCGCCCCGGCTGTAGATGGCGGTATTGATCCCCACCATCTCGCCCTGGAGATTGAAAAGCGGGCCGCCGGAGTTGCCGGGGTTGATGGAGGCATCGGTCTGAATAAAGTTCTCATAGGGACCACTGCCCAGCGAACGGCCCTTGCCGCTGACGATCCCGGCGGTCACGGTCTGCTCGAAGCCGAAGGGATTACCGATGGCCAGGACCCAGTCCCCCACCCGCAGCGCCTCCGAATCGCCCATTCTGACGGCGGGCAGCGAATTCTTGGCCTCGATCTTGAGCAAAGCCAGATCGGTCTTGGGATCGCGGCCGACAATCTTGGCATCGTACTCTTCAAAGTTGGTCAGCCGGATATTGATCGAGTCGGCGTTCTCCACCACGTGGTTGTTGGTGACGATATAGCCGTCGGGGGAGATGATCACCCCGGAACCCAGGCTGGTGCGCCGCATCTCCCGGGGGGGCTGCTGCTGCCGGGGGTGGGGCGAAGGCATTTCAAAGAAACGGCGGAACATCTCGGGCAGATTCTCGCCGTCGAAGAAGAACTGCTGGGGCAGGCCGGGGGTTTTCACCGTCTGGGTGGTGTAGATATTGACCACCGACGGCCCCAGTTGTTCGGCCAGGTCGGCAAAGGAGGCCGGAGCGGCGGCCCGGGCCTGGGCCGGGGCGACGGCCAGGGCCAGCACCAGCAGCCAGCAAAAGGCGGCGCCCAGCAGGGCGGCGCGCCGAACGGTAAAAACAGGTAAGGCGTTGGGATTCATTCTATTATCTCCTTGGGGAAAAACTTTTAGGGGAGCCGGGTCCTGATCGCCACCCGCACCCTGCCCTTGTGGGCCGCGTAGTTGGGCGAGAGGGCCGAAACCGGGGAGACCGCCACGGGATAGGGAACCAGCATCTCCCGCAGGGCGGCAAGATCGCGAGAGGGCAGCTCGACCAGCAGCAGCTCCCGTTCGGGATAATCAACCCGCCAGGCCGTAAAAGCGGCACTTTCGCGAAAAAGCTGGGAGAGCAACTCCGGCGGGGCGGCGTGCAGCACCATCAAGACATCGGGGCGCTGCACCACCGGAACCCGGATGGCCGGCGGATGGGTGGGCATGGTATCGAAGGGTGACTGGGAAGCCAGCTCCCGCCGGCCGATGGCGGCGGGGATGGTGGTGTGCAGGGGCAGGCGGGAACGTTCCAGGCCGGGCGCGGCAGCAGCGCTCACCGCCGCCGCCTGCTCGGGGGCGGCCTGATACTGGAAAAACACCTCATTTTTGGCCAGGAAGGCCATGACCATCGCCAGGGCCACGGTGGCGACGGCGGTGGGCAGGGAAACGGAAAAATCAAGCCGGCGCCAGTAGGCGGCCAGACGGCCAAAGAGATCGGCGGGGGCGGGCTGCTCCAGCCGCGCCTGGATGCCGCTTAAAATTCCCAGCGGCGGGTTCAGGGGTTCCAGACTCTGGACCCGGGCCACCGTGGCCCGAAAAAGCCGCCGTTGGCGCCGGCAGGCGGGGCAACTCCCAAGATGGTCATCAAAGGCCGACCGGCTCGCCTGATCCAGCTCATGATCGAGGTCGGCAGTGAACATTGAAGATATCCGGGAACAATCCATACCTTTCCTCAAACTCACTTATTAAACTACTCCAGAATCTTTTCCAGCCGCTCTTTAAGGGCCAGACGGGCCCGATTCAGCTTTGATTTCACGGTGCCCAGGGGAATCTCCAGGATGGTGCCGATCTCGTCGTAACTCATTCCTTCGATATCCCGCAGCAGAATGACCTCCTTCTCCGCTTCGGAAAGGGAGGCGATCGCCTTGCGCACCAACTGGTCCTGATCCTGCTGTCCCAAGAGCCCCTCGGGGGTCTCGCCGCTGGTAAGGTGGAGGGGCGAATCGGGATCGTCCAGCGAACGGCTGCGGAAAAAACCCCGACGCTGCAAACGCTTGTAGCGGTTCCGGCAGTGGTTGAGGGCCAGTTGGTAGAGCCAGGCGCTGAACTTGTCTTCGTCCCGCAGGCTGCCCAGGGTGCGATGGACGGTGATAAAAATATCCTGGGTGAGGTCCTTGGCCTCCTCCTCGTCCTTGACGTAGTTGTAAGCCAGGTTGTAGATCCTGGCCTGATGGCGCTGGACCAGTTTGGTGAAAGCGGTGCCGTCACCCTGGCGCAGGGCTCGGACCAGATCCCCGGTATCATTCTCCTCTGAATGCGACATATGGAATCCAGGCGATCCGAGCTTTCCCTGTGGCTAGTTGGACAGACGGTGAACCTGGAAAGTTCCACCGCCAGCTTATTTTTCCCCGAGTATAACGCGCCATCGTAGCCGCTGAACCGCTTCCGTGCAAGTTGATTGCCAACTTCCGGACCACTGTGTTAACCTGCCCGGGTTTGCCGCCCATTTCGTCCACCCCAGCCGCGAGGGATTTATGACCCAGGAATTCAATATCGAGAAGATCTTTGATGATCTGCAGAAGATCATGCCCTTCAAGGATGAAACCCGGGAGGGTGATATCGTGCTGATCATCGCCGATCAGCTCTTTTACGCGGTGGTCACCGAAATAACCCGCGACGACAGCCGCCGCGACGAGTGGTGGCACGTCAGCTTCCAGCTGCTCACCATCCCCCCCCGCCAGGTAATCTGGACCCTGCGGGAGCCCCAGTTCAGCGGCCAGGAGATATTCACCATGGGCGGCGAAAAACGGTTTATCAAGGCGATCTCCTGGCGGG
>DSDS01000090.1 GCA_011048585.1 Desulfurivibrio alkaliphilus
AAATTCCGGGATATTTCCAGCTCTTTCGGTTCTTTTCTCAGCAGGGTCGGCGCCTCCCCTCCGGGCAGGATCAGAATCGCGTAGTCATCGGCGACCACCTCATCCAGGGTCTTGTAAGCGGCCACCTCGTAACCGTGCTTACCTTTGATTACCCCCCGAATTAAAGAGGCGACAGCTACCTGAATATTGGCCTCTTTTAATCTGTAATAGGGAACCAACAGCTCTGTGTCTTCGAAATTGTCCGCACTTATAATCAAGGCTTTCATGGTTCCTCCGAGAATCGGATCGAATTAATTGCACCGCTGTTCAATGGCACCCGGTAAAGCAACTAACGAGCCACCGCGCTCTCGCGAAAAACAGAACCAATAATTCATTAATTTTACTTGAACAACAAACATAACATGGAAAGATATGACGGCCCGAGATTTACCCGAAACCGTCAAATTTGACGTAACAGCACCATTTGGCGGCTTGGGACCCGGGACGCACCGCCCCCTTGCCTTGAGCCCTGCTCTCCCGGACACCCTGAACCGTTTCCTTAATTCTTGTTTCCGGACCTTCTTTCCAGTAACGTGGCGGCAGCCGTTTTTTTACAGGGAGAGAAGAGATGCGGATTATGATAGTCGGGGCCGGGATGATCGGCCAGCATTTGAGCGAAAAGCTCTCCGGCGAAGGCCAGGAAGTGGTGCTGGTGGACAGCGACGAGAAGAAACTGCGCCGCCTGGAACGGGAGCTGAACGTAATGCCGGTGGTGGGCAGCGGTGCTTCCCCCCGGGTGTTGGAGAAGGCGGGGATCGAGCAGACCGATCTTTTTATCGCGGTCACCGACAGCGACGAGATCAACCTGATCGCCTGCATCATCTCCCGCCAGTACAAGGTCAAAACCCGGATCGCCCGGGTCCGCAACGAGGATTTCTACGCCCAGGGCACCTCCCGGGTGGAGAAAACCCTGGGCATCGACCTGGTGATCAGCCCCGATCTGGCGATGACCGAGGAGATTCTACGGCTGATCACCCTGAGCCAGGCGGTGGAGGTGGCCGAATTCGGCCACGGCCAGGTCGATCTGCTGGGCTACCAGGCCAAGGCGGGGCACCCCTGCGTCGGCTCCACCCTGGCTGAGCTGCGCGACCTGCAGCGCACCTATCACTTCCTGGTGGTGGCGATCACCCGGGGCGAGACCACCATCATTCCCCGGGGCGACGACAAGGTTGAGGTGGACGACAAGCTTTACCTGGTAGCCCGCCGCCCCGATGTGCCCCTGGTGGAAAAGCTGCTCTTTGCCACCACCAGCCGCCTGCCCCGCCGGGTGTTCATCATCGGTGGCGGCTCCATCGGAGCCCAGGTGGCCAGCCAGTTGGAACAGCTCCGCATCGAGGTCCGGCTTTTAGAACAGGACGCCAAGGTCTGCGAACGGCTGGCCGAGCAGCTGGAAAACACCGTGGTCCTGAACAGCGACGGCCTGGAGGCCCACGACCTGCTGGAGGAGGATATCGACCAGGCCGATCTGGTGATCGCGGTAACCAGCAGCGACACCACCAACATCCTCTCCAGCCTGCTGGCCAAGCACCACGGGGCCAAGAAGTGCATCACCCTGATCAGCAACCCCGGCTTCGTCCCCATGCTGGGCAAGCTGGGGATCGACGTGCCGCTCAGCCCCCGCCAGGTAGCGGCCAATATGATTCTGCGCTATGTCCGCCGGGACGGCGGCGGCCGGGTGGTCAGCGTGGCCAGCCTGTTGGGTAACGACGCCGAGGTGGTGGAGATGAAGGTGCCCGATCACGATCAGTTCGTCGATCTGCCCCTGAAGCATCTTACCTTCCCCTACGGCTCCATCGTCGGGGCGATCATGCGGGGGCATCAGACCATCATCCCCACCGGGGACACCCGCCTGGCCCCGGATGACAACCTGATTATCTTCTTCACCAGCGACGCCGAGCAGGGCGTGGCCTCGCTCTTCGACAAATAGGCTTATGCACACCGGCGGCGTACTCAATATCCTGGGCAAACTGCTTCTGCTGATCGCCCTTTTTCTGCTTACCCCCATCCCGGTCAGCGTCTATTACGACGACGGGATGGTGGATATCTTTCTGCGCTGCGCCGCCATTGGGGCCGGGGCCGGGGCCTTGCTGATCCTGATCTTTGCCCCGGCCCGGGAACTCAACCTCCGCGACGGCTTCACGGTGGCGGTGATCTGCTGGCTGGGGCTGGCCCTGCTCGGCGCCCTGCCCTACTGGCTCTCGGGCCAGGTGCCCTCCTTTATCGACAGTCTGTTCGAGGCGATGAGCGGTTTCACCACCACCGGCTCCACCATCCTCACCGATATCGAGGCCCTGGCCCCCAGCCTGCTCTTCTGGCGGGCCACCACCCAATGGCTGGGGGGGATGGGGATCATCATCCTCTCGCTGGCCATCCTGCCGCTCTTGGGCGTCGGCGGCATGCAGCTTTTCCAGACCGAGATGACCGGCCCCACCAAGGATCGGCTCACTCCCCGGATTCAGGACACCGCCCGGATCCTCTGGTCGGTCTATCTGCTGCTCACTGGGGTGCTGATCGCCCTGCTGATGGCCGGCGGCCTCAATCCGTTCGATGCCGTCACCCACGCCTTCTGCACCATCTCCACCGCCGGTTTTTCGCCCTATAACGACAGTGTGGCCCACTTCAACTCGCTCTATGTCGAGGTGGTGATCATCATCTTCATGTTCATCGGCGGCATCAACTTCGCCATGCACCACCATTTCATGCGGGGCAAGCTGGCCACCTACTGGCAGAGCGAGGAGTTCCGGCTCTATCTGGGGCTGGCCCTGGGCGCGACCCTGCTGATCACCGCCTTCAACCTGCATGGGACGTTCTATGAAACCGTGGGAGATTCCTTGCGCCACGCCGCCTTCCAGGTGGTTTCGGTGTTCACCACCTCCGGCTTCTGCACCGACGATTTTACCCTCTGGCCCTCGGCCTCCCAGTTGATCCTGGTGGGGTTGATGCTGGTGGGAGGGATGGCCGGTTCCACCTCGGGCAGTATCAAGACCGTGCGTTTTCTGCTCTTTTTCAAGTATGTCCGGCTCCAGTTCCGCAGCCTGATCCACCCCCAGACGGTCAGCGTGATCAAGCTGGGCGGCAACCGGGTGCCTCAGGAGATCATGACCGCGGTACTGGGCTTTTTCGCCCTCTATTTCATGATCTTCATCACCGCCGCCCTGGCGGTCACCGCCATGGGAGTTGACCTGCTCACCGGCACCACGGCGGTGATCGCCACCCTCAACAATATCGGCCCCGGCCTCCACCTGGTGGGTCCGACCCACAGCTTTGCCCAACTGCCCGATGCCGCCAAGGTGATCCTCACCTTCTGCATGCTGGCCGGCCGGCTTGAGCTCTACACGGTGATCGTGCTGCTCACCCCCGCCTTCTGGCGGACCGCCCGATGGCCGGAGCTGCGCCGGCCCAAAACCCGACCCACCGTCGACCACAAGTAATATGACCGAACGGTATGACATAATCGTGATCGGAGCCGGCCACGCCGGTTGCGAGGCGGCCCTGGCCGCCGCCCGGATGGGTTGCCGCACCGCCGTGCTGGTGATCAACGCCGATACCATCAGCGCCTTGAGCTGCAACCCGGCGGTGGGGGGGCTGGCCAAGGGCCATCTGGTCAAGGAGATCGACGCCTTGGGCGGCGAGATGGCCCGCAATATCGACGCCACCGGCATCCAGTTTCGCCGGCTCAATACCAGCAAAGGGCCGGCGGTGCGCTCCTCCCGGGCCCAGGCCGACCGGCTGCTCTATCGGCTGCGGATGAAAACGGTGCTGGAGCGGCAGCAAAATCTGGCCATCCACCAGAGTACCGCCGACCGGCTGCTGATCGAAGACGGCCGGGTCTGCGGGGTGGTGACCTCGCTGGAGGAGCAGCTTTACGCCAAGGCGGTGATCATCACCACCGGCACCTTTCTAAACGGCCTGATCCATATCGGTCTCAAGCAGTTTCCGGCCGGGCGGATGGGCGATGCCCCGTCGCTCTCGCTGCCCCGCCATCTTAAAGAGCTGGGGCTCAATATGGGGCGGATGAAGACCGGCACCACCCCCCGCCTGGATGGGGGCAGCATCGATTTTTCGGCTCTCGAAGCCCAGCCCGGCGACGACCCGGCCCCGCTCTTCTCCTTTGCCAACGCCGGCAAGACTCCGAAGCTGCGGCAACTGCCCTGCCATATCACCTACACCACCGCCGCCACCCACGAGATCATCCGGGCCGGCACTGATCGCTCACCGATGTTCACCGGGATCATCGAGGGGGTGGGAGCCCGCTACTGCCCGTCGATTGAAGACAAGGTGATGCGCTTCCCCGACAAGGAGCGCCATCAGATCTTCCTGGAGCCCGAGGGGCTGGAGACGGTGGAGATCTACCCCAACGGGGTGCCCACCAGCCTGCCGGTGGATGTGCAGATGGCCATGCTGCGCAGCATTCCCGGCCTGGAGCGGGTGCGGATGATCCGCCCCGGTTACGCCATCGAATATGACTATGTCGATCCCCTGGAGCTGCATCCGTCGCTGGAAACCAAGCGGTTGCCCGGCCTCTTCCTGGCCGGCCAGATCAACGGCACCTCGGGCTACGAGGAGGCGGCGGCCCAGGGACTGATCGCCGGGATCAACGCGGTGCGCCGGGTGCGGGAACAGGAACCCCTGGTGCTGGATCGTTCCCAGGCCTATATCGGGGTGCTGATCGACGATCTGGTCACCAAGGGGACCAGGGAACCCTATCGCCTCTTCACCTCCCGGGCCGAATACCGGCTGCTGCTGCGGGAGGATAACGCCGACTTCCGGCTCTGCGAGATCGGCCACGAGATCGGCCTGCTGGATCAGGAGCGCTACCGGATCTTCCGCCGTAAACGGGAAGCGATGGACCGGGTGCGGAAGTGCCTGCAGCAGACCACCCTGCGCCCCGACCCGGAAAGCAACCGCCGCCTGGCCGAGCTGGGCAGCGCGCCGCTACGCCAGACCGCCACCCTGGCCGAACTGCTCAAACGCCCGGAGCTGCGCCTTGTAAACCTGCTGCCGCTGGCGGCGGTGGAAGAGCCCGGCGGCGAATTTCCCGACCTGGGCCACGAGGTGGAGCTGGAGATCAAGTATGAGGGTTATATCGCCCGCCAGCAGGAGCAGGTGGCCCGATTCCGCAAGCTGGAATCGATCCGGCTGCCATCGGAACTGGTTTACGCCGGGATGCCGGGATTGAGCCGGGAGGTGGTGGAGAAGCTGGAGCGGGTGCGGCCCCGCACCTTGGGTCAGGCGGCCCGGATCTCGGGGATCACCCCGGCGGCCGTCGCCATCCTGCAGGTGCAGTTAAAGGGCTGGCAACAAAACGGTTAGATGCCGAAAATTACCTGAAAAATCCAGTCGATCTGCCGGGGGAAAAAAAGCCAGAGCCAGGCGGCGACCACCAAGAAGGGACCGAAAGGCACCACACTCTGCCCCCCCTTGCCTTGGCGAACCATCGCCCCGATCCCCACCACCAGGCCCAGCAGCGCACTGGCCAGGATGACAAAGGGCAGGGACTGCCAACCCAGGAAAGCGCCGATCATCGCCAGCAACTTGACATCGCCGCCGCCCATCCCCTCCCGCTGGGTAACCAGGAAGTAGCCCGCCGCCACCAGGTAGAAGATCCCCCCCCCCAGCAAAATACCCAGGGAGGAATCCAGCCAGCCGATGCCCACGGGCAGCAGAGCCACGGCAAATCCCAGGCCGATGCCGGGCAGGCTGATCACGTCCGGTATCAATTGATGGTCGAGATCAATAAAAAAGATGGCCAACAGGGCGGCACAGAAGATAAAGTAGATCCAGTATTCGGGGCTTAAACCGAAACGGACCAGCAACCCCGCCGAAAGCAGGGCCATGGCAGCCTCCACCAGGGGATAGCGCCAGGAAATGGGCGCCCCGCAGGTCCGGCAGCGGCGGCCCAGAATGATAAAACTGAGCAGGGGGATATTGTCGTACCAGCGGATCCCCTGTTTACACTGGGGGCAGCGGGAGGCGGGACGGACGATGGACTCGGCGGCGCCCTCCATCCAAGGGGGCAGGCGGGCGATCACCACGTTGAGGAAGCTGCCGACCACCGCCCCCAGCAGCAGGGCTGAGGAGAGCGAAAGATAATAAGGGATGGGATAATCCATCCGATTATGTTATATCGAATCGGTGTAATCCGCTGCAAAAATGTGGCAACAACCCGGAACGCCATGAGCATATCAATCGACGAATCGATCCGCATCCTCAAGGCTGAAATCATCGCCCAGGATCTCCAGCTGCCCGCCCGGCGCGTCGCGCCCCTGCAGGAAGCCATCGCCTGTCTCAAGCTCCGCTTCAAAAGCCGCAAGAACATTCTGGCCATCCTGGGAATGGCCGACGGGGTGATCCGCTATATTCAACAGCACCAGGTCCACACCGATCCCGATTGCCTGGACTTTCTCAAGGAAGCTCTGGCCCATGTGGTCAATGTTTACGAGGAGGGTAAGTTTATTCCCGAGCGCGAGGAAGAGCTGGGCAAACGGATGTATAAAAAGTTTGCCAGCCTGCGCCGGGTCATGGCCGACCGGCGGCAGGGGAGGGAGCCGGCCAGGGCCCCGGCGACGGCCAAGGCGGCAACTCCAACCCCGGGGCCCAATGCTGCTCCAGCCGCGCCCCCTCGGCGAAGCGCCGCTGGAGCGGCGCCAGCCGCAACCAACAACGGCACGCGGGAGTATGCCCCCGCGGCCAACGACCGCT
>DSDS01000195.1 GCA_011048585.1 Desulfurivibrio alkaliphilus
CGCCACAAGCTGTTTTTGAGTTGGAACAACATGCCACCGGGAGTAGAATTTGACGACCTTCATGTGCGCATCTTCTTGAAATTATGAATTTTTCAAGAAGTCGCGCAAAAATTCTGCTTCGTTATCAAGAAAAAAAGCTCCCACTGGCAATATTTTTATTCACGATCACCCGGCAATTTTCTAGCCGGACATCACTGCCGCCGCTTGATCTTTGGGTTTGCAACTGGTAGGCTGGCTCGGTTTTGTGGTTGGCTTTTCAACCAGGGTTATCGATCAAGGTCGCAGGATAATGTCGTCGGAAAAAAAGTTTCCCCAAGGGATGAAACCGCTGGGCCCCGAAGGTTTCCGTTTCAGCTGCAATCCCCAAGTCCCCTGTTTCACCCGGTGCTGCCGTAAGCTGGAGTTGGTGCTCTATCCTTACGATATCCTCCGCTTAAAGCAGCGGCTTCGGATCACCTCCGAGGAGTTTCTGGAGCGTTACACCGGGGTGGTTGAGGGACAGAATCCCTTTTTCCCCTCGGTGGTTCTGCGGATGTTGCCCAACGCTGAATACACCTGCCCCTTTCTCGATCCCGCCGCCGGTTGCACCGTCTATAGCGACCGCCCCTCGGCCTGCCGGACCTATCCCCTGGAAAGGGCGGTGGATCGTCGGCCGGAGGCCGGCCGGGCCAAGGAGTTCTATTTTCTGGTCCGCCACGATTACTGCCTGGGCCATGACCAGGACCGGCAGTGGTCGGTCAAGGAGTGGCTGGCCGATCAGCGGCTGCTGCCCTACAACGCCATGGCCGATCGCTGGGCCGAAATGGATACCCTCTTTGCCTCCAATCCCTGGCGGGGCGAGGGGGCAGCCGGTCCCCGCCAGTTGCTGGCCTTCATGATCTGCTACAATGTTGACCGTTTCCGTGATTACGTTCGAGATCACGATCTTCTGCGCCGCGCCGGCCTGGACAAGGCCCGCCGCCGAGCCATCGCCCTCGATGACGAGGCCCTGCTCGCTTTCGGCTTCGACTGGCTGCAAAATCTGCTCACCAGCCGTTGAGCAAAAAAATTTCAAGGTTGCTCCCGTAAAACCGATAAGATAGTCAAGAACACCTTTACGTGTGCCTTGTTCCTTCTTTATTTTTTTGTTGAACGGGAGATCTCTTATGTCTGTCGGCAGTATTTCCACCCTGGGAGTTGGCTCCGGTCTGGAGCTGCAAAGCATCCTGGACGATCTGCGTGGCGTGGATGAGCGACAGCGGTTGGCGCCGCTGGAAAACAACATCGGTCGCCTGGAATCCCAGCTGGAAGCTTTCTCCGTACTCCAGAACAAACTGCTGGATATGCGGGGCTATGCCCGTGATCTTTCCCTGGAAACCACCTTTCTGGCGCGCAGTGTAACCAGTTCGGCGGAAAACGTGTTGACCGCCATCGTCGGCGACGGGGCTGGAGTTCAGACCAATACCATCGAGGTGGAGCGGCTGGCCACCCGCAGCTCCTGGCAGTCGGAGGGGTTCGCCAGCCGGGACGCCCTGCTGGAATTTGAGCCCGAGCAATCGCCTAAGTTTGAATATCAGTTCGGGGCGGGGGAGTCGCAGACCACCATCTCCCTGGAACTGGAAGAGGGGATTACCCTGGCCCAGCTGGCCGACCGGATCAACAGCCAGGATAATCCCGGAGTGACCGCCTCCATCGTCGACACCGGGGTTGCCGGCACTCCCTACCGCCTGGTGCTGCGCGCCAATGAGGTGGGCGAGAACAACCGGATCACCATCGGTGCCGAGCCCGGGGTTACCAATCTGGGGTTCAGCGAACAGCAGGGGGCCGATGGCGCTTCACTCAATGCCCAGATCAGTATCGACGGGATTGTCTATCAACGGCAGAGCAACACCATTGGCGATATCTTCCCCGGGGTCAGCCTGACCCTGCAGAATCCCGGCACCTCAACTCTCAGCGTGACCGATAAAACCGATGATCTTCGGGATCTGGTGGTGGGTCTGGTGGAGGCTTACAACGAGGTGGTTCAGTCGGTGGCCGCCCAGGTCCGCTATGACGAGGAGAGCGGTCAGCCCGGGGTTCTGGCCCACACCACGGTGCAGGGCCTGCGTTATGAGTTGCAGGATCTGATGACTTCGATGATGCAGGGGGATGACTCCGGCAAGGTCGGCAGCCTTTTCGATCTGGGGATGGAGTTTCAGCGGGACGGCAGCATCACCCTGGACACCCTGGCCCTTGACCGGATGCTGGCCGAGGAGGGGGAGGCGGTGCGGGCCTTCTTCCTGGGGGATGATCAGCGGCAGGCCCCCGGTTTCGCCGACCGTCTCCACGAGCGGTTGGGCGGCATCGCCAGTTGGGGCGGAATTCTGGACGTCGAGAAAAATACCGCCCAGGAAAGGGTCCGGGATCTGGAGGATCGCCTGGCCTCGGAGAAGGAGCGCCTGGATCGCCGCTATGCCGTCCTCACCCGGCAGTTCGTCGATCTTGATCGCTACATGAGCCAGATGACCAACATGTCCAGCTATCTGGAGTCGCAGTTTGACAGCCTGAGCAGTCTGCTGGCACCCAAGAAAAAGTAACGGCCAACCGAATAATCAATCAGCAGGGGAGAAGAAGCCATGCTTGCACGCAACCGGGTTAATGCCTACCGCCAGAGTGAAATCAGCGCCGCCGTCCATCCGGTAAAGCTGATCCACATGATGTATGAACGGGTATTGACTCATCTCAGTTACGCCGAGGAGGCCATTGTCGAGCGCAGCCCCCGCAATCGCGGCGAGAACCTGAGCAAGGCGATCGCTTTGATCTCCGAGCTTAACGCGGCAATCAACCCCAAGGACCAGTCCGAGGCCGCCGCTTTTTTACGCGGTCTTTATGGGGCGATCATGGTGGAGCTGCCCAAAGTGGCGGTGAGCGGGGATGTCGAGATTCTGCGCCAGGCGGCCCGCTACATCAGTGAGTTGAAGAAGGTTTGGGAAGAGACCGCCATGCGGGAAAATGGCCTGATGAATCGGGGAGCCGAGGCGATGAAGCCTTCGCAGGAGGCGGCCAAGGTCGCTCCGGTATCGGTTTCGATCTGAATCAGCGGGGAGGTTTGCCGATGAGTGCTGGCACCGGGGAAAAAGCGCCGTCCGCCGAGGCAAGGTTGTGGGAGGTGATCGACCGCTACGCGGCCATGCAGGAGGAACACCTGGCCGCCTTGGGTCGTGGTGCTCTGCGGGGGGTGGTGCAGTGGCAGGTCGAGAGGGAGCGGGCCTTCAACGACCTGCGCAGGTGCCTGGATGCTCTGGGCGATCTCGGCACTCTCGCGGACCGCTCGTTGGCCCTGCGGTTGAGTGAGCGCATCGGAGCCCTTCTGGCCAGGGAGAACCGTTTGCAAAAAGTGGTAAGGGACGGGCGCAAAAGTATCAGGGAGCAGCAGATCGCCTTGCGCAAGGGGCGTAGGGTGGTGGCCCGGTTGCGGACCCAGCCCGAGGCCGGGGCCGCCCCGAGATTTGTCAGTAGTACGGCCTAGCGCCGGTGGCCGTGGTGGCGAGGTACTGTCAGCGGCACTGCTGAACGGTTACGGCCCGTTAAATCAACAGGTTGTCGGCCCTGGTGAACGGGTACGATTTGCTGAAGGTTATGATGAGGAGGAGAAGTCATGGACGTCAATTTGCACAATGAGGTCAAAAGTTACGCCCTGCCGGCCGCCACGGCGGTTGAGCGGGAAGAGAAGAATCGACCTCCGATTACCCCGGTGGCCGACAGCGGCTCTGCCGCCCGGAACAAGGCCGATGATCGCTCCCGTTTCGACCAGAAGGCGGCGGAACAGCAGAGGAAGGTCTCTCCTGGTGAGGCCGAGGAGATTGCCAAGGAGATGCAGAGTCGCCTGGACTCCATTGGCAACACCCGGCTGCTCTTTGCTCTGCACCGGGACCCGGAGGCGGTGGTGGTTCAGATCACCGATCGGCAAAGCGGTGATGTCATCAGGCAGTTTCCCGCCGAGGAGAGCTTGGCCCTGCGCCAGAAGCTGAACGAGTTGGTGGGAATGCTGTTCGACGGCAAGGCGTGATCGCCCGGTTTTGTTCCGAACAGTTGTAATTTCCCCAATTTTAGCCTCCTCCCATTTGGCCAACTTGCCGCCCTTTCCCCCGTCCACCGTGGGGCGCGGGGGGGAGGCTCGGCTTGCTCCCGTCCGCAGTTGTCTGCCTATCTTTCCGTTTTTACGTTTTAGTCTCTCTTTTGTTCCCCTCTTGGCCCTCGCCGTGTTTTTCCCTTGACAAGTTTCAGGACCTTTCGTATAGGTAGGCGTTATCGAAAAAAAAATGAACCCTCGTTCAATTTTTTTGGCGCGCTTTGCGTTTCCTTACTTATCTGTTCAATCCAACAACGAACAAAGGAGAAAAGGTATGTCTAATCTGGTAGCCCCCCATGGCGGTAAAGGTTTGGTTTGCTGCAAGTTGCACGGCAGCGAGCTGGTTGCTGAGCAGGATAGGGCCAAGGGCCTGAAGAAAATCGGTATCAGCGCCCGGGCCAAGGGCGACCTGATCATGATGGGTATTGGCGGTTTCAGCCCGCTGGACGGTTTCATGACCAGGGCCGACTGGAAGGGCGTTTGTGAGAATTTCACCATGGCCGACGGCACCTTCTGGCCCCTGCCGATCACCCTGGACGTTTCCAAGGCCGATGCCGACGGGATCAAGACCGGTGACGAGATCGCCCTGGAGCGGGATGGGGTGATCTACGCGACCATGAAGGTCACCGAGAAGTACGAGATGAGCGACGCCGACAAGAAGTGGGAGTGTGAGAAGGTTTTCAAAGGTCAGGGCGAAGAGTCCGCCGACGACAAGTTCTGGAAGATCGCCATGGAAGACCATCCCGGCGTTCAGATGGTAATGGCCCAGAAGGAAGTAAACCTGGCCGGCCCGGTCAAGGTGCTCTCCGAAGGCGAGTACCCCGAGCAGTACAAGGGGGTTTACCTGACCCCGGCCGAGACCCGCGCCATGTTCGACGAGCGGGGCTGGAAGGATGTTGCCGCTCTCCAGCTGCGTAACCCCATGCATCGCTCCCATGAGTTTCTGGCCAAGATCGCCATCGAGGTTTGTGACGGCGTCCTGATCCACTCCCTGATCGGCAACCTCAAGCCCGGCGACATCCCCGCCGATGTTCGGGTTAAGGCGATCGACTGCCTGGTTGAGAACTACTTCGTCAAAGACAACGTCATCCAGGCCGGTTACCCCTTGGATATGCGTTATGCCGGTCCCCGCGAGGCCCTGCTCCACGCCACCTTCCGTCAGAACTACGGGATCACCAAGATGATCATCGGCCGTGACCATGCCGGTGTTGGTGACTTCTACGGCCTGTTTGAGGCCCAGGAGATCTTTGATCGCATTCCTCAGCCGGCTGACGACGCCAAGCGTCTGCTCTGCGCCCCGCTGAAGATCGACTGGACCTTCTACTGCCACAAGTGTGACGGCATGGCCTCCCTGCGGACTTGCCCCCACAGCAAGGAAGACCGGGTTATCCTCTCCGGCACCAAGCTGCGCAAGGCTCTCTCCGAAGGTGCCGAGATTGTCGACCACTTCGGCCGTGACGAGGTTCTGGTTATCCTGAAAGAGTACTATCAGGGCTTGACCGAGAAGGTTGAAGTCAAGATGCAGGGTGCCGCTTCCGGTTCCAAGATGTAATTGCTGTTGCTGCCCCTCCGGAAGGTTGAGGGGGGATTTCTGGCAAGCAACTACCTTTGCCGGTAGATTATAAAGGGTGGGAAGGCGCAAATCGCGTGCCTTCCCACCCTTTTTTGTGAGGTGTGAAATTGGCCGGCGAGTAAAACCAATTAACGGATGGAATGAGAGGAGATGCTATGACGGCAGCAGTGGAACGGCGGGTGTCGGTGGGGTTAGGGGCGCGGGCCTATGAGATTGTGATCCGCCAGGGTCTGTTGACCTGGGTGGGCAAGGATCTGGCGGAGCTTAAGGTTGGACGTCGCTACGCGGTGATAGCCGATGACCGGGTGGCCGCTCTCTTTGGCCGGGAGTTGCTGGACGGTCTCGCGGCCGCCGGGATCCGGGTCGAGTTGATCACCTTTCCCCAGGGCGAGGCCGCCAAAAACATGGCCACGGTGGCTGAGCTGGCCGGCCGGCTGGCCCGTTCGGGGCTGGATCGCGGTGATGCCTTGATCGCCCTGGGCGGCGGTGTAACCGGTGATATCTGCGGGTTTCTCGCCTCCATCTATATGCGAGGGATCTCCTTTGTGCAGGTACCCACCTCTCTGCTGGCCCAGGTGGATAGCTCAGTGGGCGGCAAGACCGGGGTTGATATTCCGGAGGGGAAAAACCTGCTCGGCACATTCTACCAGCCTCGCCGGGTTTATATCGATCCCGGAGTTTTGGCGGCCTTGCCCGAGGCGGAGATGCTCAACGGTCTGGCCGAAGTGATCAAGTATGGCGTGATTTACGACGCGGAACTTTTCCGGGAGCTCGTGGAGAAGCGGGCGGCAGTGCTGGCCCGCGATCTTGGGGTGCTGGCGGCCATCATCGAACGTTGCTGCCAGATCAAGGCGGCGGTGGTGGCGGCCGACGAACGGGAAGCCGATCTGCGCCGCATTCTTAATTTCGGTCACACCCTGGGGCACGCGGTTGAAGCCGCTTCCGGCTATACCCTGGC
>DSDS01000040.1 GCA_011048585.1 Desulfurivibrio alkaliphilus
CCCGCCGCCCTGGCTGATCGCATCACCACCCCCACCCTGCTGATCGGCAGCGGCGCCGATCTCTACCGCCCCCTGCTCCAGGAAAAGCTGGGAAGCCTGGCGCGCTTTGCTTCCCCGGCCCTCTTTTTCCCCCGAGCCGCCGCCGTCGGCCACCTGGCCCTTGCCGCCTGGCAGCGGCAAGAGTTTCTAGAGCCGGGGCGGGCCGTCCCCCTCTATGTCCGCCCCTCCGACGCTCAGCTCCCCTCCACCAAAGCATAGAGCATCCTGATCTCTTCCGCCCATTTGGTTTCGTCAATGGTTTCCAGGATCAGGGGAATGTTGTCGAAGCGAGGATCATTCATCAGGTAGCGAAAGACCTCCATGCCCAGCCGCCCCTGACCAAGGTTGGCATGGCGATCCACCTTGGAGGCGAACTCCGCCTTGGCATCGTTGAGATGCATCCCCCGCAGGTAGCTGAAACCCACCACCCGGTCAAACTCGGCAAAGACCGCCTCGCAACCGGCCCGCGAACGAAGATCATAGCCGGCGGCCAGGCTGTGGCAGGTATCGAGGCAGACCCCCACCCGGCTCCTATCCTCCACCCGGGCGATAATCGCCGCCAGATGTTCGAAGCGATAACCGACATTGCTGCCCTGACCGGCGGTGTTTTCGATCACCGCCGTGACCCCGCGGCTCCGCTCCAGGGCCCAATTGATCGAGGCGGCCACCCGCTCCAGGCATTCCTCCTCGCTGATTAGCCGCAGGTGGCTGCCGGGGTGAAAGTTGAGCATCACCAGCCCCAACTGCTCACAGCGCCGCATTTCGTCCAGAAAGGCGTCCCGGGACTTGGCCAGCCCCTCGGGATCGGGATGGCCCAGGTTGATCAGATAGCTGTCGTGGGGCAACACATGTTCCGGAGCGATACCCACCGCCGCCAAATTTTCCCGGAAGGCGGCGATGGCAGCCGGAGCAAGGGGCTTGGCCTCCCAACGCCGCTGATTTTTGGTGAACAGGGCAAAGGCGGTGGCCCCGATGGCTTCGGCATTCAAGGGCGCGTTCTGCACGCCTCCGGCGGCGGAGACATGGGCTCCGATATATTTCATCGCTTGTGTTTCCCGAAGTATAAGTGGATCAAGGTTTGGTAGGCCTCCTCGATGTTGACAATCAATAGGGGCTTGAATTTGCGCATCTCCAGCTCCAGCGACTCTCCCTCCGCCGGTTCGATCTTCTTTACGTGCTGGATCAGATCATGGGGCGTGCGAATACCCATGCTGTTTTTCTGATCCTTGGCGCTATCCACCAACTCCTGAGGCTGTCGATTACGAACAATCTTACGGAATTTTCGGTAAAAAGCGCTTTTAATAAAGCGGTAGGCATTCTCAATGGCTGTGGGCTCGGGCAGCAGTCGAGACCAAGCAGGCTAATTCATTACATTTGAACTGAAAATTGATAATTAGCGATTACCGTCCCGATTGTCAACCGGAAATTCGGGGAGATGGCGACCTGACGACACTCCGATCCGGGCACGGGAAAGCTGGTCATGGAGGATTTAAGGCAGGCGTTTGAGGCGATATTTCAGCCGCAGACGATTGAGGTAGGTCCAAGGGGGGGTGGCAACCGCCGCCTTGCCGGTCAGAGCCTTGGCGGGCTCGGCTATCAGATCGGCCAAATGGATGGTTTGCAGCCCGGACCGTTCCAGAAAACCGGCACAACCGGCGCAATAGGTCACCACCGGCAACCCTTGGGCCTGATCCCGGCGTTGTTCGCCCCAGGCGGCCGCCAGTTCGGGATAGACAAAGCCCACCGAACCGCCCTCGCCGCAGCAGAGGGTACGACTCCGAGATGAACGCATCTCCTTCACGACCAGGTTCTGTTGACCGATCAAGGCCCGAACCGCCCTTTGCAGATCCGGCAGCTTACGCAGGGGACAGGGGTCGTGGATCGTTACTGTGGCCCCTTGGGGGGCGGGTTCCCTTCCCGCCTCGTCGGTATAAACGGCCGGATGAACGCCGAAGGCCAGCACCTCCCAAACACTGCGCACTCGCAGTTCCCCGCCATGGTTGAGAAAAACCTTGTAGCAGTTGGGGCAAGCCAGCAGAATCTCCTTCACCCCGGAGTCATAAAGCCGCCGGCGCAGGGCTCCGAACCGATCAGTGAAGTGCTGTTCTCGCCCCAGATCGTGGGAAGGCTTGTGGCAACAATCCAAGACCAGGCCCAGATCGGGGATCTTGTCACGCAAACGGCCAAAAAGCTGCCAGGTGCTTTCCGGCCTGGTCCCCGGCAGGGTACAACCGGGGAAAAAAACGGTTCGACAGGATGGCGGCAGAAATTCGGCGCTGAAAAGGGGGGAAGCTCCCAGCCGTTCATAGGCAAGGATATTTTTATAGGGGCGACTATCCCAGCGCTCGTCGGCAACCCGGCGGCGACGCATGGCCAGGAAAAGATCGCCGGGCTCCAGTTTTTTCGGACATACTGCGGTGCAGAGGTTGCACAAGCTGCAGGCAAAAGGGTCAGCCAGATTTTTCCCGGCTAAAAATGCGGTGGCGATCTCGCCGGGCAGACCGGCTCGTTTTAGGAAAAGACAACGAGCCGCGCAGGCTCCGCAGGCGGTACAATCCGAGGCCAGGATTTGGGCCTGGACCCGAAGATTTTCCTCCCCCTCCCCTGTCGCTACCACCCCGCCGGCCGACGGCTCCTCCGGTTTTGTGGCCCGGGCGCGATAATAGTCAAGCAGCTTTTTTGCCGCCAGGGGCAGGAGGCCCAGCAGGGCAAAGGCCAGGATCAACCGGGGAGAAAAGATCTCCCCAGTGGAGGTCAACCGGCCCAGCTCATTGCCGGCGTTAACAAAAACCATGGTGCCGGGCAACATCCCCAACTGTGAAACCCAGTAAAAAGTCCGCAGCCGGATGGCGGTCAGCCCCATCACCATGTTAATCACAAAAAAGGGGACCACCGGGATAAGGCGCAGGGAGAAAAGGTAAAAGGAGCCCTCCCGGGCCATCCCCTGGTCAACCCTGGCCACCACCTGGGGAAACCGGGCCCGCACGAAGTCGCGGAAAAGATAGCGGCTCAGGGCGCAGGCCAGAGTGGCGGCGATGGTACTGGCAAAAGAGACCACCACCGTGCCCACCAGCACCCCGAAAACCGTCCCGGCCAGCAACCCCAGCAGAGCCCCCCCCGGCAGGTTGAGGGCCACCACCAGCAGATAGGCCCCGGCAAAGCCTGCGATGGCCACCAGGGGGCGCTGCGCGTAAAACTCTCCGGCCTGTTCCTGGAACCCCCGGACGCTCTCCAGGGTCAGCTGGTGATGGAGATCGAACCAGAAAAAAGCCCCGGCCACCAGGACAACCACCAGGGCCAGGACAATTTTTTTACGATTGCGGGAATTCATCAAACTCAGGACTTGGGCACCTTCTTATAGGGCCATTTCTTGAGACCATTCTGGAGGATATACATTCTTTTTTCATCGATCCCCTGGGCTTTGTAGTAGTCGACGGTCCGCCGGGCCCCACCGCCGCCGCCGGGACAAACGATGATGATATCCTCGTTGCCGGCCCGCAGGGCCGCCAGTCCCTTGTTCAGACGGTTCCGCTCCTCATCGGTCTGGGTGGGATAGGCGTTGGTTTCAATCGATCCGGGAATGTGGCCGGCGGCAAATTCATCGGCCGGGCAGATATCAAGCAGGACCATGGCGTCGCCGGCCTCGATCCGTTTATTGAGCTCTTCGGCGGTGATATACTGATAACCGCCGCTGAAAATGGACAGGAAGGCGTGGGCGCTGCCCACCCCCACCGCCAGCAGAAAAGTGCCGACCAGAATCCCGTGCTTAAACATCACTAAATCCTCCTTAAGTTTTTTACAATTATCCAGTTAATCGGCAATGCCCGGCTCTGGCAGGCAATTCATGGAGTTATGAGCCGGAATAAATAGCCGCTTAATTGGATCAAGTCCAATTGATTAGATGGATATGGAGGGCAGACAATCATCATAATTACCGATACAAGCAGGTTGTCGCGGTTAAGCGATAAGTGAATTTAAAATAGCGATCACCAGGGGTACTTATAATAAAAAATACCGATTTGACATATCGAGTATATGCATTAAAAAATGCCCGGTATGGACAAAAAAATATACCAAACCAAAGGCTTTGTACGCCAACTGGATAAATTGCAGCGTGCGGGCCGCAAAGGCAATATGGTGGCGGCCCAGGCCAGAACCATTATCGCCATGCTGGGTAACACCGGGACCTCCCTCTATGATCTCAGGCACAAAGAGACCAAATTCGGTGAGCTGCGCCTTAGTAACTGCCGCAAATATGACCTCAGCGGCGGCTACCGCCTGATCACCGTCCATGACGATGACTGCCTGATCCTGGCCTGGATCGGCAATCACGACGAATGTCATTGCTGGCTGGAAAAGCAGCGGGAAAAAACCTTGGATACGGAAGCGATCAGGCGAAGCGACCGTTTGGTTGACCTGGCCGCCTACGCTTTGGCGGATGAGACCGGGGAGGAAGAGGAAGAGGACGGGGAGGCCCTCCTTGAATCTGGCCCGGCCGATGAACCCGCTCACGACCCCTACGAGGAAGCCCTTTTGGAGAGAATCGACCAAGAGACCCTGCGCCAGGTATTTCGCGGGCTCTGCCGGGAAAGCTCCTGCCGGAACTAGTCCGCCACCCCTTCCCGACATCACATTTTACCGTAACAGCCCGCCGGATGGCGGGCTGTTACGGTTTCACCTTAAGCAGGTTAAATTAATTGATCTCAAAGGTCCCGTCGGAATTGACAAACATGGAGGCATCCAGATACTGAATCCCTTTGGGATTGTCGTAGCCACCCCGGGTAGCGATGGCATGATAGACGCCACCGGCCCGAATCCCGGTCACACAATGAATAATCACCCTTTTGCCGGTGGGCACTTTCTTGACCAACTGCTCATAGTTGGCATGGAATTGATCGTCGGGAATGTTGACCGCTCCCGGCAGATGGCCGGCGGCAAACTCACCGGCGCTGCGCACATCAAGGATCGCCACTTCATTGGGGGATTCCTTCATCAGTTTGGTGAAATCGGCGCCGCTGATGGTGCGGGGCAGGCCGCCGGGGGCAGTGGGCAACTCGATGGCCACGTCAACCACGCCGCTGGGTTCGTTGCCCCAAAGGGGTAAACCATCCCGCTTCCACTCCGGTTCCCCGGCGCTGTAAACCGAAACCCACTTATAGCCCATCTCCTTGGCTTTCTTGGCTGAATTATGGCTGTGGGGACAAGCGTGACCGCCACAGTAGAAGATCAGCTTGGTGTTGAGGTCGTTGGGCAACAGGCTCTTCTTGAGATCCCAATTCTGGATGGGAATGGAGGCCGAACCGGGGATAAAGGCTTTACGATGAACGGCGCTGGGGCGAGAGTCGATCAGCAGAAAATTCTGCTCATCGCTCTGGGTCATCATATGGTAGACATAACCGGTCTCGGAGATCATATAGCCACCGGCCTGGTGCCAGCCCGGATCACCCTCGTACCAAACCCGCACATTGGTCAACCCCTTCTCCAGGGCGGCTTTGGCCGCCTGAGTACTCAGTGGGCACGCCAGTCCGCCGCAGTAGAAAATAACCATCCGATCCCGGGGCAACTGATCAATTTGGGCGGCCACCTCGCCGGGAGTCATATGAATGGCCCCGGGAACGTGTCCCTCCTGATAACGGCCGAGGGGACGGGTATCAACCAGCAGAAAACGCTCATTGCGGTCCAGGTTGGCCTTGACCAGTACCTGGTCGCCATAGACCTGGCTGAAAAGCTCCATCACTTCAGCGCTGGTGATCCTCAGCTTGGGATCCTGTTCCACCATCCGGGTGTGACCGGCGGCCGAAGGGACTGGCGACGGGGCGGGAGTGGCGGCACAACCCACCATGAAAAACAGGGCGAGTAGTACCAGGGCGCTGCTCAAAGCATGGCGATACATCATCATAAAACCCTCCTCATTTGGTTGATAACTGCCACGAATGACCATTCTTTCGCGGTTTTGAATGTATCCCATGAACGAGAGCGGTTGATCAAATAGATAATATTTATAAATTTAATTTTGCTTATTTGATAAACCTATACTAGCGGCTGACCCGAAAAAAAACGTAACAGCCGGGAGATCCGCCAGGTCACCGGCAGGGCCACCAGGCCGAAACAGGCCGCCCGGGAGCAGAAAACCGAATCCCACAGCTCGCTGTAAACCTTGGCCAAAATTCCGGTGATGTTAAGAGCTAGGGCCAGAGCCCCGGTCAGGGGCCCCAAGCCGATGATCGCCACCAAAATCACTGCCCAGACAAAATCGGGCACCGCCCGCAGAATATCCTGGATGATCCGGCAGAGGGAGCAGAAGAGGGCCGCCGGTCGGCGCAGGGGAAAGTCCCGCCGCCAGCCGCTCAGGTTTTCCTCCCCGACACTGACCGCCCGGGAGGAACCCAGGGCCAGCAGCACCGCGGCGATAATCGCCAGAAAGGTGCCGATCACCGCCGCCGACAGGGTTTGGAAGGTCAGGGCCCAGCCGTGGCGGAGAAATTTGGCACTGAAGTCGGGATTGGCAAAAGCGGCCAGCCAGGCTCCCATCCGCCCCAAGGCCAGACGGCGCTGGGCGGAATCGGTCAGGGAGGTGAG
>DSDS01000151.1 GCA_011048585.1 Desulfurivibrio alkaliphilus
CCTTGCCGCTCGCCACCCGGAGAAAACCCACGCGGGCCGTTTTGTTCCGGCCCGCTCTCACTCCGACGCTGATAGACCCAGGCGGGTTCGCCATCTTCCAGGAGAAGTTTGATCCGTTGGTAACGCACTCCCAAGCGCTCAAAGCGATCGAGCCGGCCCAGTTCGGCGGCTTCGACCACGAACACCTTGCCCGGAGTGCAGGCCCCAGGCTCCGGAATCACGTTCAATCGTTCCCGGCGGTGGCCGGGCAGGATAGCCGGCTGGGCGGGGACCTGGCGACCGATAACCAGCCGCCGCACTACCGGATAGCGCAGGGTGCCGTGGGCGAACACCCGGTGTTCCACTTGCTCTTCGATGGGGGAGAGGTCGGGGGGCGGGGTATAGCCCCAGGGGCTGAACAGGCTGAACCACAACCAGCCCAGCAGCAGGGCCGAGCCGGCCCCCAGGGGAAGCAGCGTGTAGCCGATTATTCTGGCCGGAGTTGGAACCATTCCCTGATCCGTCGACTCCATTGATCGCGATACCGGCCACTTTTCAGGCGCAGGTTATGACCGGATTTGCCTCCAGCAACCCCCTCCGTGTATAGTGTCGGCACCGGCCGTTTACTCGGCGATGGCGTCGGAGAGCAAACCGACGGCAAGGGCAAAGTAGTTGGAGCGGTTCCATTTGAGGATGGTGCGGAAATTTTCATAGACCATGAAGGCCAGTTCGGGACTGTTTTCCGGATCGGGGATGATGATCGAGGCGCTCAACTGGCGGGTGGGCAGAGCGGAACCGTCGGGTTGGCGCACCCCCAGGGCCTGCCACTGGCCGATCGGCTTGCGGGTGTCCAGTCCAGTCAAGTCCCGATTGAAGCCGGAGGGCAAACGCACCGCCCGGCCCCAGGTCTGGTCGACGAGCCAGCCCGACCGGGCCAGATAGTTGGCGGCCGAGGCGAAAACGTCGGCTTGGGTCTGCCAGATGTCGCGGCGGCCATCGCCATCGTAATCCACCGCGAAGTTAAGGAAGCTGGAGGGCATGAATTGGCTTTGGCCCATGGCCCCGGCCCAGGAACCCACCATCCGGTCGGGAGTGATATGGCCTTCATCGAGGATCTGCAGGGCGTTGAACAGCTCCCGGCGAAAATAGGCGCTGCGGCGGCCGTCGTGGGCCAGGGTAGCCAGGGAGGCGATCACCGGGAAGCCGCCGGTGATCCGGCCGAAATCGGTCTCGATTCCCCACAGGGCCACGATAAAGCGGGGCTGGACTCCCAATTTATTGCCGATCTCGGTCAGCAGTTCATGGTGTTCCGCCAGGCGCTGGCGCCCCATCTCGATCCTGGTTCGGGGCACCACCCGGTCACGATATTGCTGGAAGGTGAGGGTGAATTCCGGTTGCTGCTGGTCCAGTTCGATCACCCGGGGAATGGGTTCCACCCCGGTCAGGGCCGCGTCCAGGGTTTCCTCCCGGATGCCCCGCTCCAGAGCCTCGGCCCGCAATTCCCGCAGCCACTCATCGAAGGGGATCTGGCTGGCGGTGACCGCTTGGCCGTCCCATGCGAAGATCATAAAAAAAAGGGCCAAGATCGCCGCGACTCTGCCTGATTTCATTGTATCCTCATTGCTGGTTGACTGGGTAGGTCCGGTTGCCGCAAAGGTTATAAAGTGTTTGAAGTTAGACTGCGTGGAGCGCCATTATGTTCCATCTCGCGGTCATGAGCAAGGAGATTGCAACAATGGCTATGAATAATCCTGACAACAATTTTTCGGCCGATCCCGGGCCGGAGCGGTTGCTGCTCTGCTCGGATCTGGACCGGACCATTCTTCCCAACGGCCCCTGGCCCGAGTCTTCCCGGGCCCGGCCCCTGTTGCGGCGGTTGGCCCGAGAACCCCGGTTCAAACTGGCTTACGTCAGTGGCCGCGATCTGGTCCTGCTGCGGGCCGCCATCGTCGAGTATGAAATTCCCCCACCCGATTACGCCATCGGTGATGTGGGGACCACCATCTATCGGGTGACCGACGGCAACTGGCAGGTCCTGCCCGCCTGGCAGGAGGAGATCGCCGGCGACTGGCGAGGGAAAACCAGTTCCGACCTGGCTCCGTTGCTGGTCGGCGTGGAAGGGTTGCGGCTGCAGGAGCCGGAAAAGCAGAACACCTGCAAACTGAGCTTCTATACCCCGGCCCGTTTTCCGGGGGGAGCCACGGAGCGGGAGCGGTTGCTGGCCCAGGTAAGGGAGCGGCTGGCTCCGGCGGATATCCGCGCCTGCCTGATCTGGAGCATCGACGAGGAAAAGGATTGCGGCCTGCTGGACCTGTTGCCGGAGCGGGCCGGCAAACTGCCGGCCATCCGTTTTTTGATGCGCCATCTGGGTTTTACTCCGGCCGATACCGTTTTTGCCGGTGATTCGGGTAACGACCTGGACGTGCTGGGCAGCGAGTTGAACGCCGTCCTGGTGGCCAATGCCCCGGAGGAGGTGCGCCGCCAGGCTCGGGAACTGGTCCGCGCCGCCGGTCGGGAAGAGACGCTCTATTGCGCCACCGGCAATTTCCGCGGCCTCAACGGCAATTACAGCGCCGGGGTGATCGAGGGGCTGGTCCACTACCAGCCCCGGATCATCACCTGGCTCGATACCGCTTAAAGTGAGCGGCAGGCCCGGCCGAAGGCCCCCGGAATGGTGCCCGAGGCCCAGAACACCGTGCCCTGCTTGAAGTCGATAAACCAGTAGCCGCCGGGTTTGCGCTTATCGGCCAGGAAGATGAAGGGCTGCTCCTTGGAAAAGCAGGTGGAGATCATCAACCCCTTATCGTTGCAAACCGGGCCCAGCAGGGCCAGGGCCTCCTCCATGGTGGGGAGCCGCCAGTCGTTGAATCCGCCGAATTTCCGTTCATTAAGCCCCTTGATATAGGTGGCCACGTTGCGGTGGTTGGTGATGTCGCAGCCACTGCGTTGCCACATTACCCCGCTTTTAAATTCACTGACCGTCAGGTTGTCGCCGTTGTCCACCAGGTAGGCCTGAAAGGTGCCGGCCGGGTGGCGCTGGCTGTCGTAAAAGTCAAATTTTTTGATGATCCCCTCCACCTCATCCTCGGCGATGAAGGCCGGCAGGTGGCGCAGAGCCACCTGCTCGATGGCGGGGTGGCTGGCATCCCGGTGGGGTAGATCGGTGACCAGCGACTCCTCTGCCTTCTCATCGGCGTAGGGCATCACCAGGGAGGCATCTCCCCCCTCAAGCACGTTGGCGATCAGCCAGCCTTTTATCTCTTCGTCGATGGCGTAGCTCTTGTCCAGCAAGCCTTTGCCCTGGGCGGCCACGCAGGCGTCGATCATTTTTTGGGGCGCCATGATCCGGGCCAGGACCCGAGCGTGCTTGATCCCCCGTTCCATGAAGAGCAGCTGGGGGGGAGTCACCCAGCCGTCGATATAGAAGTAATAGTAGCGCTCCCTTTTATTGCGCACCCGAATCTTACCTCCCCAGCTTTCGAAGATGCCGAAAGTGTCCGCCGGGGTCATATCCCAATCGATGGCCATCTCGGCCGGGGCATTCGGCCCCAATTTTTCGCGCAGTCCCATATCGCCTCCTTGGTTTGAGTCAAGTCAAGCATAATCTGACTGTCTATCCTGATCTTTAAGGGTATTATAGGGGGGCTGGTAGGCAAGGGCAAGGTATTTAGTATTGATTATCAAAAAGTTTACGGGGGTTTCATGAGCAAGGGTCGTGTCTCTGTCAGTACCACCGCCGGATCTCCTCTGCCCATGGGGGTCAGCCGGACCCCCGGCGGCTATAATTTCGCCATCGCCGCCCGTCACGCCACCGCGGTTTCCTTGGTCCTGTTTCGTTCCGGCCAGGATGAACCGGTGGCCGAAGTGGAGTTTGATCCCCGGCTCAATCGCACCGGCGATGTCTGGCATCTGCTGGTGCGCGATTTCGATCCCGCCCTGCGCTACGGCTATCGCCTGCAGGGCCCCTGTGACCTCAAGGGCTCCGGCCACTGTTACCGGCCGCAACTGATCATGTTGGACCCTTACGCCAAGGCCCTGACCGGCGGCTCGGACTGGGGGGTGGCCTACCGCCGTTCCGGCGGCCTTGACCCCCTGGCCAGTTTTCAGCGGCGTTGCATTTACGTCGAGAACGATTTTGACTGGGAAGGGGATAGGCCCCCCAATATTCCCCTTAAAGACACGATCATCTACGAACTGCACCCCCGGGGCTACACCTGTCATTCATCTTCCGGGGTCAAGTATCCCGGCACCTACCGGGGGTTGATCGCCAAGATTCCCTATCTGAAAAAACTGGGGATCACCGCTGTTGAATTGATGCCGGTGGCCGAATTCAACGAGTTGGAGAATACCCGGGTCAATCCGTTGACCGGCGAGCCGCTGAAAAACTTCTGGGGTTATTCGCCGCTGGCCTTTTTTGCGCCCAAGGCGGCCTACGCGGTTAACGGTCGCAACGGCAACCAGGTGCGGGAGTTCAAGGAGCTGGTCAAGGCCCTCCATACCGCCGGGATCGAGGTGATTCTCGATGTGGTCTTCAACCACACCGCCGAGGGGGGAGCCGATGGCCCCACCATCAGCCTGCGGGGGATCGACAACACCATCTACTACCTGCTGGACCCGGACACCCGGGAGTATCTCAACTTCTCCGGCTGCGGCAACACCGTCAACTGCAACCACCCCTGGGTGCGGGATCTGATCATGGATTGCCTGCGCTACTGGGTGACCGAGATGCATGTGGACGGCTTCCGTTTCGATTTGGCCTCGATCCTGGGGCGGGGTCCCCGGGGGGAGGTGCTGGCCGATCCGCCCATGGTGGAAAAGATCGCCGAGGACCCGGTGCTGGCCCATACCAAGATCATTGCCGAGGCCTGGGACGCGGCCGGGCTTTATCAGGTGGGCAGCTTCTCCCCCCATCCCCGCTGGGCCGAATGGAACGGTCGCTTCCGGGATGATCTGCGCCGTTTTCTCTGTGGCCATCCCGATTGCGTGGGGCCCCTGGCCACCCGGATCGCGGGCAGTTCCGATCTTTACGGCCATAATGACCGGAGGCCCTTCAACTCCATCAACTTTATCACCAGCCACGACGGTTTTACTCTTTACGATCTGGTCAGTTACTCCCGCAAGCACAATGAGGCCAATGGCGAGGAGAACCGTGACGGCGACAATCACAATATCTCTTGGAACAGCGGGGTGGAGGGGGAGACCGATGACTTGGAGATTGCCGCCTTGCGCCGGCGCCGGATCCGTACGGCGGCGGTGATTCTGCTGCTCTCCCAGGGGGTGCCGATGATCACCGCCGGCGATGAGTTCACCCGCAGCCAGCAGGGCAACAACAACGCCTACTGCCAGGATAACGAGATTTCATGGGTTGACTGGGAGCTGGAGAAGCGTAACGCCGATCTGGTCCGTTTTTTCCGGCTGCTGATCGCCCTGCGCAAGGAGAACCCCATCTTTCGCCGAGCCGGTTTCTTCAAAGCCGATGCCGGGGATGGCCGCCCGGAGATCTCCTGGCAGTCATTGGTGCCGGGGCGCCAGGACTGGTCGCCCGAGGCCCGCTGCCTGGCTTTTCGGCTCCATGGGGGGGACGGCCCGGATTTCCTGGTGCTGCTCAATGCCGCCCCTTCCCCCCGCCGCTTCCTGCTGCCCGACCCATTGCCGGGCTGCCGTTGGCGGCTTTTGGTCAATACCGCCGCCGCCGCACCCGCCGATATCGTGCCGGTGGCCAAGGCCAAGGTCGTATCCGGCTCCCGGCTGGAGGTGGCCGATTACGGCGCGGTAGTCCTGATCTGCCGCCAGGGCTGATTGCTCAGCCCTTACTGCGGATCATCTCCTCAAGCCTTTGGAGATTGACCGCGCTTTGGCGGCAGTTGCTGTTTTCCAGCAGGCAGACCTGGGGGATCACCGTTACCCCTTCCCGCCCCAGGGTACCGCTGTAGGAGATGGTTTCCGGTTTCAGATATTTCTCCCGCAAATCCCGGGTGCAGAGGCAGCCGATAACTCCCTGAGGTTGATATCTTTCGATCTGACCCACCAGGAAGTTGCGGCTGCGCAACACCCCTTCCTTCCGGTGCAGTCGTCCACTGACCACGATGAAGGCCCGCTGATAGCCCAGTTCCAGGGCCAGGGACTGAAGCCGGCGCAATGGGCAGGGCAGCAGGCAGTGGGAGGGGCAGGTCAGACCCTCTCGCGGGTCGATTTCGGTGGGGCAGCCTTGAGCCCGCAGGCAGTAGGGCAGAAAAAGCAGTCGGCGGGAGTAGGGAATCTTGCGGAACCGGCGGGCGTAAAAACGGTTGCCGGCCGCCACCGTGCGCCGGACGTAGGAGTCCTTGTCCATCCCGGGCAATAGCCGGGAGAGGGGCCGGTAGAGCAAAACCAGCAGGGGCAGGGAGAGCCAGGATGGGATCAGGTTGGACATGTTTGCAAGTGTGGGTGGTCGCCGCCTTGGGGGATAGTGAGAGTCAATTTCAGCTATATTACCCTAATTTTGTTCGGATTGTAGGTTATTAGGGCCGGTAGCGATGTTTTTTACATCACTGTAGTACAAATTTTTGTTATATTGTCGGCCTGGCCAAGCAATCAATTATTTAACCAGGAC
>DSDS01000020.1 GCA_011048585.1 Desulfurivibrio alkaliphilus
GAGCGTTACCATTTTCGAGCGAACACCGATATTTCAGTTACTTACCGAAAGAGATTACAAAACTGCACAGGAGCCATTCTGTAAGCAGTTGAATTTATTCAATTAACAACCGGACACTAGTGAAAAAATACCTGTTTTAGGACCATCTCGGCACCAAAAAAGAAAAAGGAAAACCAGGCTTAACACCCTGATTTCCCTTTATTTTTCGTGGTGAGCGGAGCGGGATTCGAACCCACGACCTTTAGCTCCGGAGGCTAACGCTCTATCCAGCTGAGCTACCCGCCCACGAAGAGAGCCCGCAGCTACCGTCCTGCGGGTTTCACGAGGGCCTGATTACCATGGATCGCCCCTGCCGTAAAGATTTTTATCGTGCTCCCCGACGGCGGGGACCGGGAGTGCCCCGGACAAATTTCAGCAGCCCTCCCTCCCTGCTCACCGCCACGCCGGCGGCCAGATGGGCAACGACCCCATCCCGGGAGCGGCCGGCCCCGGCCAGCAACTGCTCGATCTGACGGGCGGCCGGCCGCAACGCCATCGCCCAGAGGGCCTTTTCCAGCAAGCGGCGGCGGAGAGCGATGGGCTGGTCATTGAAAACGACCAGGTCCAGCCGCAGCTCATCAAGCCGCCCCCTCCCCGCCGGCCGGGGAAAAACCAGAGCCTGCCGATAAGCCTCATCGGCCAGATGTTCCAGCAACTCCTCCTCGTCGCGAAGCACCGCCGCGGTTCGACGCAGGGTCTCCCGGACATTGGGATTGAAGCGCTCCTCCAGCCACGGCAGCAGCTCCAGTCGCACCCGGTTGCGCAGAAAGCGCAGGTCGCGATTAGAGCTGTCCTCGGCAGAGGGGATACCCCGCTCAGCCAGATAAGCCAAAACCTCGGCCTTGGTCACCGCCAGCAATGGCCGAATAATCTTTAACGCCCCCCGAGCTGTCTCCGGCTCACCCTCTTGCCGGCCGCCGCGGCGCAAGATATCCATCCCGGCCAAACCCTTGCGGGCGGTGCCCCGCAACAGCCGCAGCAGCAGTTCTTCGGCCTGATCGTCGGCGGTATGGGCCACCGCCAGGCAATCGGCCCCCAATTGGGCGGCGCTGGCGGCTAAAAAACGATAACGCAGATCACGGGCGGCATGTTCCAGGGAAAGCCCCTCTCGCCGGGCATAATCGCGCACCGCCACCGTCCCGCTACGCCATGGGATCTCGAGCCGACCGGCTGTCGCCGCCACCAGTTCCCGCTCCGTGCCGGTTTCCGCCGGTCGCAGGCCATGATCGACATAGGCCGCCGCCAGCCTGAAGCCGCCGACCATGGAGAGGCGCTGCAAGGCATGGAGCAAGGCCATGGAATCCGGACCGGCGGATACCCCCACCAGCACCAGCTCCCCGGCCCCGATCAGCCGGTGGCGTTCAATCTCCCGCCCCACCTTTTTTTCCAACGGATGCATCACCACCGACCTGATTTGCCAAGAAAAGGTTAAATAACCAAGAAACGGTTGCCAAGCTGGGCTTTCTTGAACATACTGTGTACTCAGTTTGTTGCCCACGGCGGCCGATCCTGCCGGTAAAAAGTCAAACTAAAAAGGAGCCTTAACCATGAAAGTTCGCAAAGCCGTTATCCCCGTGGCCGGGCTGGGCACCCGCTTTCTCCCGGCCAGTAAGGCGATCCCCAAAGAGATGCTGACCATCGTCGATCGGCCCACCATCCAATACATTGTTGAAGAGGTGGTGGCCTCCGGCATCGAGGTGATCATCTTTATCACCAGCGAGGGCAAATCAGCCATCGAAAACCATTTCGACTACAATTTCGAGCTGGACACCCTGCTGCGCCAGAAAAACAAGATCGACCTCTGCGAAGAGATCTGCCACATCTCCAACCTAATCGATATCATTGCGGTGCGCCAGAAAAAGCCCCTGGGCCTGGGACATGCCATCTGGAGCGCCCGCAACGTGGTGGGCAACGAACCCTTTCTGGTATTGCTGGGCGATGACCTGGTTCTTTCCGACCAACTGCCCTGCTGCCAACAGATGCTCAACCTCTACGACGAGGTGCAGGAATCGATTGTGGCCGTCCAGCGGGTTTCTCCCGAGGAGGCCAGCCAGTATGGGATCGTCGAAGGGGAGCCGGTCCGGGAGGGGGTTTACTCGGTGCAGCGCATGGTGGAAAAACCGGCACCCGGCACCACCGATTCCGATTTGGCGATCATCGGCCGCTATCTGTTGCAGCCCGATATCTTCGATATTCTGGAAAAGACCACCCCCGGCCATGGCGGCGAGATCCAGCTCACCGACGCCCTCCAGGCTCTGGCCAAGAAACGTCCCATGTTCGCCTACCAGTTCCAGGGCACCCGTTTCGACGCCGGCGACAAGCTGGGCTATCTCAAGGCCATTGTTGCCTTTGCCCTCCGTCATCCCTCATTAGGCAAGGATTTCAAGAAACATATCAAAGAGGTCTGCGCGGCGTTTTAGGCGACCATCCCTCCATGTCCCAAGATCCTGCGCTCTACTTCGAGGTGGCGGTTTTAGCCCCGATTCACCACACCCTGACCTATGCTCCGCCCCCCGGGGTGGGACGGCTGGCCCCCGGCCACCGTCTGCTGGTCCCCTTGGGCCGTCGCCAGCTGACCGGCTATCTGCTGGCCTGCAGCACCACCCCGCCGGTCGTCAAACCGGGGGAGAAAAGATCCGCCGAATTGAGGGAAATAGCGGCCGACAAGATCAGGGCCGCCTTGGCCGTACTTGACCCCGAACCGCTGTTCCCCGCCGCCCTGGTCCCTTTTTTCCGTTGGATCGCCGACTACTATCATCACCCCATCGGGGACGTGATTCAAACCGCCCTGCCCGCCGGGCTCAACCGCCGCAGCGTCAATGTTATCAAGCTGACCCCCGAGGGTGCCAAGGCTCTGGCCAATCACCACCAGACCGATGAAGCTCCGGAGTGGCTGGAGGAGCTGCTGGCCGCCGGAGAGCTCAGCCCGGCCCAAAGCGCGGCCATTATCCGGCGCCGACAGCCATCCCTGGGTCGCTGGCAGAAGCAGGGCTGGCTCCAGGTGATCAGCCGCCTCAAGCTGGAGAATGTCCGCCCCAAGTGCGAAACGGTGGTGATGCTCCCCAAGGATACGCCCCCCCCGCTCAGCCGGCCGCTCAAACCCGCCGAGGAGAAGACCCTGGCCCTGGCAAGGAAGATGGCCGGTGACAACGCCGGCGGCCTGCCTCGGCGGGAGCTGGTTAAGGAGTATGCCGGCGCCGGCCGGGTTTTGAAGAATCTGGCGGCCTTGGGTCTGGTAGAATTGGTGGAGCGGCGGCTTTACCGAGACCCCTTCGGCGAGCCCCCGCCGTTTTTCGCCAAACCCGCCCGGCTGACCGGCGAACAGGAGGGGGTGATGGCCCAGCTCCTGCCTGCCATCCAGACGGGCGGTTACGCCCCCTTTCTGCTTCACGGCATCACCGGCAGCGGCAAAACCGAGATCTATCTGCGGGCCGCCGAAGTGGTGCTGGCCCAGGGACGCCAAGTGCTGGTGCTGGTCCCGGAGATCGCCCTGGCCACCCAACTTGAAGGCCATTTCTGCTCCCGCTTTGGTGAGGCGGTGGCCCTGCTCCACAGCGGCCTTTCCGCCGGTGAACGCTTCGACCAGTGGAGCCGGCTGCTTGGCGGTGAAGCCCAAATCGCCATCGGGGCCCGCTCGGCGATCTTTGCCCCCCTGCCCGACCCCGGCCTGATCATCGTCGACGAGGAACATGATCCGGCCTACAAGCAGGAGGAGCAATTACGCTACAACGCCCGCGACCTGGCCCTGCTCCGCGGCCTGCAACAACGGGCCACGGTGATTCTCGGCTCGGCCACTCCGGCGGTGAGCAGCTATTACCAGGCTCAGAAAGGGAAGTTTCGCCTGCTGACCATGGGGGCCAGGATCGACGACCGCCCCCTGCCGGCGGTGGAGGTCATCGATCTCAAGGAGGTCAAAACCGTCTCCGGCTACCCCCCCCTCTTCTCGCCGCAACTGGTCCGGGCCCTGAAGGAAAACCTGGCCGCCGGCCATCAGTCCCTGGTTTTCCTCAACCGGCGGGGCTGGGCCAATCTGATGCTCTGCAAGGATTGCGGCCGACCGGTCCAGTGTCAGCACTGCCAGGTCAGCCTGACCCTGCACAAGCAACGGGGGCAACTGCTCTGCCACCATTGCGGCTATCATCTGCCCCGAGATCTCCTCTGCCCCAACTGTCGCTCCGGCACCCTGGTCTCGGCCGGTTTCGGCACCGAACGGCTGGAGGAGGAGTTGCGCCGGCTCCTGCCCAAGGCCCGCATCGCCCGCCTGGACCAGGACACCACCCGGGACCGCGGCCAATTCCTCAAGGTACTCAAGGCGGTGCGGGATCTGGAGATCGATATCCTGATCGGCACCCAGATGATCACCAAGGGGCACCATTTTCCCCGGGTAACCCTGGTGGGAATCGTCTGGGCCGACGCGGGGCTGGGAATTCCCGACTACAAGGCGGGGGAGCGCACCTTCCAACTGCTGACCCAGGTCACCGGCCGGGCCGGCCGGGGCGAATTTCCCGGCCGAGTGCTGATCCAGACCCTCCAGGCCGACCACTACTCCGTCACCATGGCCCAGAACCACGATTATCAAGGGCTTTATCAGCAGGAGATCGCCCAGCGCCGCCGCCTTAACTTCCCCCCCTTGGGCCGACTGATCAATCTCCGCCTGGATGGGGAGCAAGAGGAGCGGGTCCGGGAGCTGGCCTCAAGCCTGGGAGAGCTTGCGCTTCGGCTCAGCGGAGGCCGGATCGCGGTGCTGGGACCCTCCCCGGCGCCTTTGGCCCGGCTGCGAGGCCGTTATCGCTGGCAACTGCTGCTCAAAGGGAGCGGGGTTGAAGAGCTGCACCGCCTCTGCCGCCGGATTTGCGCCGAATATCCCCGGCTGCCGGGGGCTTCCACGGTTAAATTGAGTCTGGACGTTGACCCCGAAAACATGGTATAGCGATAACCGTCCAGGACACCGGGCGGCTAGCGCCAAGGCTTACAGACAGGCTTACCCGACGAAGAGATCATGGCTATTTTACCGATTGTTAAATTTCCCGAAGCGGTACTGAAGGGCAACGCCAGGCCGGTTACGGTCTTCGACGAGCAACTGCGCCGGCTGGTGGCCGATATGATCGACACCATGCACGCCGCCCCCGGGGTGGGGCTGGCGGCGCCCCAGGTGGGGGTGTCCCGGCAGGTGGTGGTGATCGCCGGCCGGGTGGTGCCCCGACCCGGCGAGTCCGGGGAGGAGCGGGAAGCCGAAGCGCCCCCGCCCGAGGATGCCGATGTTGCCGATGTTGCCGCGGAAGAACGGCGCCACCCTTCCCTGGTACTGATCAATCCCCGGATCGTCTCCGGCGAGGGCCAGCAGGTGGATGAGGAGGGTTGTCTCAGCGTCCGTGACTATTGCAGCAATGTAAAACGCCTGGCCAGGATCCAAGTCGAAGCCCTGGACCTGGAGGGCCGGCCCCTCAACTTCGAGGCGGAAGATTTCTTTGCTCGGGTGATCCAGCACGAACTCGATCACCTGCAAGGCACCCTCTTCATCGACCGGATCAGCTCCTTGAAACGCTCCCTCTACCGGAAAAAACTGAAGAAAATTCTGGCCGACCAACAGAAAGAGTCCTGATGCGCATCATCTATCTGGGTACCCCCGAATTTGCGGTACCGCCCCTGGCCGCCCTGCTGGAGCATGGCGAGGAGGTGGTGGCGGTGATCACCCAACCCGATCGTCCCAAGGGGCGGGGCAAAAAATTGAGTCCGCCGCCGGTCAAGGAGCTGGCCCTGGCCCACAAGATTCCGGTGCTCCAGCCCAGCAAGATCCGCACCCCGGAATTCCTGGCCGAGATCAGCGCCCTGCAACCCGACCTGCTGGTGGTGGTGGCCTACGGTCGCATCCTGCCCGGACCGCTGCTCAACCTGCCCCCCCACGGCACCATCAATGTCCACGGCTCCCTGTTGCCGGCCTACCGGGGGGCGGCCCCTATTCAATGGGCGATCATCAACGGCGACCAGGAGACCGGGGTGACCATCATGCAGATGGACGAGGGGATGGACACCGGTGATATCCTGCTCCAGCGCCGACTGACTATCCATGACGATGACACCGCCGCCAGCCTGGCCGCCAGGATGGCCCCCCTGGGCGGCACCGCCCTGGTGGATGCCCTGGAACTACTGCGGGCCGAAGCCCTGCCCCCCCGCAAGCAGGATGATAGCCAGGCCACCATGGCCCCACTGCTCTGCAAAACCATGGCACCCATCGACTGGCACCGCTCGGCCCGGGCAATCTCCTGCCAGATTCGCGGCCTGGACCCCTGGCCCCTGGCCCGTACCAACCACGGCGAAACCACCCTGCGCCTCTTTAAACCCGAGGTGGCCGCCGAACCGGCGGGAGCGCCCCCCGGCACCATCACCATGATCCAGCCCAACCTGGACCGCGTGGGAATTGCCACCGGAGAGGGTTGCCTGCTGGTGGGCGA
>DSDS01000116.1 GCA_011048585.1 Desulfurivibrio alkaliphilus
GGGCCTGATCATTAAATCAGCCCTCTTTCCCCTCCACTTCTGGCTGCCCCCGGCCCACGCCCAGGCCACGGCCCCGGTTTCCGCCCTGCTCTCCGCCCTGGTGGTCAAGGCCTCCCTCTACCTGCTGCTGCGGATCTGGTTGTCGCTTAAGGAGGGAGGCGCCCTTGATCCGACCCTGCTGTTCCAGCTTTTTGGAATCCTGGGAGCGGCGGCTATTTTTTGGGGATCGCTGCAGGCCCTGCGCTGCGCCGGCTTCAAGGAGCTGATCGCCTACTCCACCGTGGCCCAGATGGGTTACCTTTTCCTGGTTTTTCCCCTGCTGAGCGGGCCGGAACCGGCCAGCGCCCTTTACGGGCTGCTCTTTTTCCTGGCGGCCCACGCCCTGGCCAAGGCCGCCCTCTTCCTGGTGGCTGGAACCATCGCCAAGCAACACCGGTTGGCGGGGAAAGCGGACCAACCGCTGCTGATCTCTCATCTGACCGGCCTGAGCCGCACCTTGCCCCTCTCCTCCCTCACCCTGGCCCTGGCCGCCGTCAGCCTGATGGGCCTGCCGCCCAGCGGCGGCTTCGTCGGCAAATGGTATCTGCTCCACGCCGCCCTCACCAGCCGGCAGTGGTGGTGGACCACGGCCATCATCGGCGGCGGCCTGCTCAGCCTGGCCTACCTGTTGCGCCCGGTGGCCCGGACCTTCACTCGATCCGCAGCGGACCAGAACCAGGGTGGCGTACCGGGGCAACGGTCGCCGATTGCCGCCGCCGCAACTTCCGCCGGGGAACGGCAAGTGGCCTGGCCCCTGGAAGGGCCGGCGCTGCTGCTGGCCCTGACCGCCATCCTGCTGGGGATTTTTCCCTGGCTGCCCTTGGAGTGGCTGGGCGGCAGCCTGCCCGGCCTCAAACTCATCGCGCCGGGGGCGACGCCATGAACGCCACTCCCGCCCTGATCAACATCAACGCCGGGCTGCCCATCGCCATTCTCTTCAGCTCCTTTATCGCCGGGGTCATCATCTTCTTTCTCCGGGAGGAGAGCGTTGGCCTGCGCACCCTTCTCAATCTGGGCGGGGCCACCCTTAAGCTGGTGCTGATCGGGGCGATGATCCACGGCATGTTCCGGGGCCTGGAGTATGAGGCCAGCATCCCCTTTATGCCCGGCATAATCCTCAGCCTGCGGGCCGACTCCCTGTCGGTGCTGTTCGCGGCCCTCTCAGCGGTGCTCTGGCTGCTCACCACCATCTATGCCGTGGGCTATCTGGAGAACTCGCCCAACCGCAGCCGTTTCTTCGGATTTTTCAGCCTCTGCGTCAGCGCCACGGTGGGGGTGGCCCTGGCCGGCAACCTGATCACCTTTCTGCTTTTTTATGAGATGCTGACCCTGACCACCTACCCGTTGGTGGTCCATCGCGGCACGCCCCAGGCCCTGCGGGCCGGGCGAATCTACCTCTACTATACGGTGGGGGGCGGCGCCCTGCTGCTGCTGGGCACCCTCTGGCTCTGGACCCTGGCCGGCGACCTCAATTTCACCCCCGGCGGAATTCTGGCGGCCAGCGGCCCCGACCACCGCTTCAGTCTCCAGGTGATCTTTTTCCTGCTGATTGCCGGGGTGGGGGTCAAGGCCGCCCTCTTCCCCTTCTGCTACTGGCTGCCCGTCGCCATGGCCGCCCCGGCCCCGGTTTCCGCCCTGCTTCACGCGGTGGCGGTGGTCAAGGCCGGGGCCTTTGGGATCGTGCGGGTGGTTTTCGATATCTACGGGGTGGAGTTCGCCCGCCTGCTGGCGGTACTGCCCTGGCTGGCGGGGCTGGCGGCCCTGACCGTCATTTACGGCTCACTGCGGGCCTTAAGCCAGGACAGCCTGAAAAAGCGGCTGGCCTGGTCCACGGTCAGCCAGGTTTCCTATATCGCCTTGGGGGTGGGGGTGGGCGGACCCACCGCGGTGATCGGCGGCCTAGCCCACCTGGTGCATCAGGGCCTGATGAAGATCACCCTCTTTTTCTGCGCCGGCAACCTGGCCGAAACCCTGGGGGTGCATAAAATCTCCCAGATGACCGGGATGGGCCGGCGGATGCCCTGGACCATGGCCGCCTTCACCGTCGCCGCCCTGGGAATGATCGGAGTTCCGCCCCTGGCCGGATTTTTCAGCAAATGGTACCTGGGCTGGGGCGGGCTGGAGGCGGGCCAACCCTGGGTGCTGGGGGTGCTGGGGGTCAGCACCCTGCTCAACGCCGCCTACTTCCTGCCGGTACTCTACCGGGTCTGGTTCCGGACCCCGGAGCACACCCCCTTGCGGGATAATCGGGCCAGTCAGATCAACTATCGCCGGGGCGGCCAGGAGGCCAACTGGATGCTGCTGGTTCCCTCGCTGATCACCGCCCTGCTGGTGCTGCTGGCCGGAATCATGGCCAATGCCCCCTGGAGCCCCCTCTCCTGGGCCACCATCATCGCCCTGGGAGGTTTTCGGCCCTGAAGACGGGGCTCCACAAAAAAGCAGCAGGCGACGGCCGGTGCGGGGAATCTCCCCCGCCGCCCTGGCCTGCCTGCGCCGCTACCCCTTCCCCGGCAACGTGCGGGAGCTGCGCAACGCCATGGAGCGAGCGGTTGCCTGCTGGTGCTGGACGAAACCCACATGAAAGGTCGAGGAGCCAAACTTTTGGCAAATTGTGACCTGATTACAGTTTACGCGGGCAGGAACCCTCCTCCTCGATGGGCTTGTAGAAACGGGCAAAGTCGATGTGGTAGTTGAAATCGTCCCGCTCCTTTCTCCTTTGTCCACGTAAATCCAGGTTACGCACCAGGATCAACTCAGCGGTTATATTGGAGGCCTGGATCAGCTTCAACCCGGACGGGACCCAGACACCGCTCCCACCCCAGAAATAATCGCCGGTTACATCGTGGGGACCCACGGCGTTAACGCCCAGGCTCCAGATCTGGTTGTAGGCGGCCTTGGAAGAGTTCATCAGGTCCCAGAGATAACCTTAGTACGAATAGTGGCCAACTCGGCGTTTTCAGCACTGCCACGGTCTGATCGGCATCGCCCAGCCAGATGAGCATGGCAGCGAGTACCGCGAAGGCTATCACGAGAATCGCCTGTGGGCTGCCGTGCGGTGCCGCGTACTTGAAGCCGAAAATGAATACCGCGTAGGAGAGGCCGGCAAGCAGCCCGGCCCCGGCGGCGATCGGCGTGACCTCCCCCGCTCCAATCTCATAAACACCGGTCAGCAGCACGACGCCAAGCACTACCATCGCGATCGCGCCCCACTTGAACAGCGTGGTCCTTTCGAGTTTGAGCGTGAAGGACGTGAGATAGACGAACACCGGCGCGCAGTACACCAAGGTCGCTGCAACCGCGACACTGCCCTCCGCGATGCTGATGAAATAAAAAGCGAAGTTGTCGGCAACACCCACACCGGCAATCATCGACCAGAACCATAATCGGCGACTTGCCAATCCGCTGCGCGCACGGGCGCAACAACAGCCAGCCGAGAACGAACAAAAAACCCTATCGCGCCCCGGTAGAACGACACCACAACCGGATCCCAGCCCTGGCCCGTGAGGATGCCGCCGATCCCGCCCGATAGCCCCCAGCATAGTGCCGCAAGCACTACGAACGTCGTACTCGGACTCACCATAGAGGTCGAAGCTGCAGTTCTCTCCCTCCACTCATAAAAACCTCCTTTTATTGGCAGTTATCAACAGCTTCTCAACAGCTTTTAAACATTGCCCCGACTACGAGCGGTTGCTGAGCAGGAAGTGGATATGCCGTTCGTACTGCTCCAACACATCGCTGATGACATAATCCTTGCTCCAACCCATAATGTCGTAATCCTGGCCGCCCTCCCGCAGATGGACCTCGGCCCGGTAATATTTAAGGGCATCGACCCGGTCGGACCGGGTGTCGCGCATCACCAGGGCCGGCGGCTCGTAGGGGCGGGGCCGCACCGAGTAGAAGAAATCGATCTCATCCCCGTGCTGAACCACCTCCAGCCAGACCCGGCCATCCTCGCCCTGCTCCACCCGGGCCTCTATCTGCTGCTGTTTCAGCTCGTCGGCCACCTCAACCAAAGCCGGTTTGACGGTCTTATCGAGAAAATCCAGGACCTCCCGCCTCTTGGGATTGTGGACCAAAACCTGCAAGCGTCGGCGCCAGTTCAGGGCGGCGTGGGGCCCACGGGGCAGCACCCGGGCCTCGCGCAGGCTCACCCTTTTCACCGCTTCGATCCGCAAGGCCCGCAGCAGCCCCCAGCACATCAGGATCATCACCGCCGTAAAGGGGAGAGCGCTGGCAATGGTGGCGGTCTGCAGGGCGGCCAGGCCGCCGGCCAGCAACAGGACCGCCGCCACGATCCCCTCCGCCACCGCCCAGAAAATTCGCTGCCAGACCGGAGAGGCATCGGTATGGCCTCCCGAGGTCAGGATATCGACCACCAGGGAACCGGAGTCCGACGAGGTTACAAAAAAAGTCATCACCAGAATCGTGGCCAGCAGGGCGGTGAGTCCGGAGAGGGGCAGATGCTCGAAGAACTGGAAGAGTGCCACCGAGGTGTCGGCCGCCACCGCCTCGGCCAGGGCGGCAATACCCTGGACCATGATCATATTCAGGGCGGTATCACCGAAGAAGGTCATCCACATAAAGGTGAATCCCACCGGCACCAGCAACACCCCGACCACAAATTCGCGGATGGTTCTCCCCTTGGAGACCCGGGCGATAAACATGCCGACAAAGGGGGCCCAGGCGATCCACCAACCCCAGTAGAAAAGGGTCCAGCCCCCGATCCAGTCGGTGGGCTCGTAGGCGTAGAGGTTGAAGGTCATCTCGAAGAGAGAGGAGATATACATTCCGGTATTCTGCACCAGGGTCTGGAGCAGAAAGATGGTGGGGCCGGTAAACAGCACGAAGGCCAGCAACCCGGCGGCCAGCGCCACGTTGAGCTCCGAGATTCGGCGGATGCCGCCATCCAGCCCCAGCACCACCGAGATGGTGGCGAAGGAGGTGATCACCGCAATCAGCACCACCTGAACCCCGGGGGTGGCGGGCACCCCGAAGAGGTAGTGGAGCCCGGAGTTGATCTGGACCACCCCCAGCCCCAGCGAGGTGGCCACCCCGAAGATGGTGCCCAGTACCGCGAAGATATCCACCGCGTGGCCGATGGGGCCGTGGATTCGTTCGCCGATCAGGGGGTAGAGCGAAGAGCGGATGGTCAGGGGCAACCCCTGGCGAAAGGCGAAGTAGGCTAAAGAGAGGGCCACCACCGCGTAAATCGCCCAGGCATGGATGCCCCAATGGAAGAAGGTGATCCGCATGGCCTGGCGGGCCGCCTCGGCGCTTTCGGGATCACCCACCGGGGGGCTGACGTAGTGCATCACCGGCTCGGCCACCCCGAAGAACATCAGCCCGATCCCCATCCCGGCCGAAAAGAGCATGGCAAACCAGGAGCTGTAGGAGTAGTCGGGTTCGCTATGGTCGCTGCCCAGCTTGATCCGACCGAAACCGGAAACGGCCAACCCGATCACAAAGACCAGAAACCCAGCCACCGCCAGCACGTAAAACCAGCCGGCCGACTGGACAATCCAAGACTGGGTAGCCGAAAAGATGGTCCCGGCGGTCTCGGGCACAACGGCCGTAAAAGCCACAAAGACCACGGTCAGCAGGGCGGAAATAATAAAGACCGGTGGATTGATCCGGATTCTGACCGGACCTGCTGTTTGCTGCTGCGCTGCCATAACTACCTCCCTGGAATTCAGGCCGAACCGACGATAGCGCCGAAGAGGCCGATCTCGATAAAGATGCAACAGATACATGCCAACAAATAAAAGTGTGCCAGCTTAACACATGCAATAAAATATGCCCAACTTGAATTACCATCTGCTATCGAATACATTCCGTATATTCGGCAAGCTGCATTTCGGCGGCATCTTGACTTATACTCACAAAAGGTATATAAGTTATGCGATGGCAGGTCAAGCTGACCGAGAAGGCAGAGAAACAGAGCCTGAAGCTGCCCAAAGGGGCTCTTGCCGCGCTTTATACGCTGATGGCCAGTATCCGTCGAGGTGGCCCGTTCGGGGTGACTGGCCGAATTACTCCAAGCTGGGGCCCCACAAGCACCACTGCCATCTCAAGAAAGGCAAGCCGACCTATGTGGCGGTTTAGACATAAGACAAGGCCACCATCACCGTGGAGATCATCTATGCCGGCACCCATGAAAAAACGCCGTACTGACAGGGAATTGGTTACGCTCCGGCTCAAGGTTCATCCGGCCAACGTGGAACGGATCAAGCGTTTTGTGGCCACGGTCGAGCCGGCCGCGAACGAAGCAGACGGGATCACGGCCGAGCAGTTTTACACCAACCATTTTACCGGCCAGCCGGAATGGGCCGTCGCCCTGCGCGGCTACCGTTATCGCGAAGACCTTACCCAGGCCCAACTGGCCGAATTGACCGGTATCCCCCAGCGCCATATCTCAGAAA
>DSDS01000089.1 GCA_011048585.1 Desulfurivibrio alkaliphilus
CCGGGGGATTGAGCCCGGTGATCAGGGCGTAGCCGATGATGGGAATGAGGGCCAGCAGCAGGGCGACTTTGCGAACCTGCAGGGTCAGCAGCAGCCGTGGGGAGCGTTTGAGCAGCCACTCGACGGCGGCCACGCTCATCATGGCGATCAATCCCAGATGCATCCCCGAGATAGCCAGCAGATGCATGGCCCCGGCGGCCTTGAAGGTTTCCAGGGTGGCCGGCGGGATTCCGCTGCGGTCACCAATCAACAGGGCCTTGAGCAGGGGCAGGGCCTGGTGTTCGGCCAGGTGTTGTTCCAAATGGCCGTTGGCGGCATGGCGGAGCCGTTCGGGGAGATGACGCAGGCGGAAGGTTAGGGTTGGGGGTCGGGTTGGTTCCAGCCTGGCCACCTGGAGGGGATTGGCCACCCAGCCGCTGAGCCTGATCCCTTGGTGGGTTAAAAATTGGTGATAGTTAAAGGCGCCGGGCACCCGAAATGAGCGTATCGGCCCCACCCGAGCCCGGACCAGCAGCAGCTCCCCCGGGCGGATATCCGCGGGCAGGCCGCCGTTGATAGTGATCTGGATCAGGCCGTGGGTCGGCTGGTTGCCCTCGGGGCGGCGCAATTCTTCCACGGCCAGCACCAGCCGGGTGCGCCCTCCGCCGGGTCGGGGCAGTTGCCGTAAAACTCCCACCAACACCACATCATGGCTGGCGTCGGTGACGCTCTGGCGGTCGGTCGGCAACAGGTTGTAGAGATGATTGGGCGAGGTGGGGGGAGTAAGGTGGGGTCGGGCCAGGTGGTAACCGGTACCCAAAAAGAGTATCAGCAACAGCGAAAAAAAGAGGTGGGGGACTGGAGGTGATGCCTGCCGGCGGAGAAGCCAGCAAGCAGCTAGGGCCGCCGCCGGGGCCGTCGATGAGGCGAGCAGGGGTGGCACCGCGAGATAGCGGGCGACGGTAATCCCCGCCATCAGGGCCAGGGTTGCCGGGACAAAGAGGCCGGCGAAAATCCTCGGTTCCGGCCGCCGGGCCGCTGCCATCTTAATCGAGGAAGTTTTTCAGTTTTTCCCGGCGACTGGAATGCCGCAGGCGATTTAAGGCTTTCTTCTCGATCTGCCGGATGCGCTCCCGGGAGACATTGAAGCGTTTGCCGATCTCCTCCAGGGTGTACTCAGCGTCTTCGCCGATTCCGAAACGGAGGCGGATGATCTTCTCCTCCCGCTCGCTCAGGGTGGAAAGAATGCTGGTGACCCGCTCGGCCAACTGGTTGCCCTTGACCGCCTCGTAGGGGGAGATCGACTCCTGGTTTTCCAGGAAGTCGCCCAGGGTGGAGTCATCGTCCCCCACCGGGGTCTCCAAGGAGATCGGTTCGCGGGAGGCCTCGAAAATGGCCAGGATCTTCTCCATGGGCAGTCCGGTTTTTTCGGAGATCTCCACCGGGGTTGGTTCCCGCCCCAACTCCTTGAGCAGGGAGTAGAAGGCTTTGAAGAACTGGCTGCGCAGTTCGAGAAAGTGAACCGGCAGGCGGATGGTCCGGGTTTTGTCGAGGATGGCCCGGGTGATCGCCTGGCGGATCCACCAGCTGGCATAGGTGCTGAACTTGTTGCCCTTGGTGTAGTCGAAACGGAAAACCGCCCGCATCAAGCCCAAGTTGCCCTCCTGGATCAGGTCGGCCAAGGTCAGACCCTGGTGCATGTAACGTTTGGCGATGCTGACTACCAGCCGCAGGTTGGCCTTGATCATCACGTCCTTGGCCACCTCGATGGAGCGGGCATAAAGTTCAACTCGGCAATAGTTCTGCCGGAGCCGTTTTTTTTCCGGATACTGCTCGCAGATCTTGGTCAGGGTGCGGACCATGTAATTCAGGTGCTGTTTTTTGGGCTTGAGGGTCGGGTCGCGCTTTTCCCACAGATCAAGGCGCTCGGCCATCTGCTTCATCTCGGGCAGGCCGGAGCGGTCATTGCGGATGGCGTTGACGATGGCATTGAACCCTTCCCGGATGGTCTTGGAGTATTTTTCCTCCTCCTCGGGGGTCAGCAGGTCAAACTGGCCCATTTCGCGGAGGTAGGTGGTGGTGGTCTCTTCGGGCTCGGCCAGGTCGTCGCGGCCGGCCAGTTTGGCCGCCAGCGGCCCCTCCTCCTCCAGATCGACGGCGTCGTCCTTGTCATCCAGATGCTTGCCGCTGAGATCCTTCTTCTCCCCGTCCTTGTCGTGGGTGATTACTTCGATGTTGTTTTCCTGGAGGAAGTCGAATATTCCGTCGATGGCGTCCGAATCCTTGTCATCGGGAATCAGGTCGTTTAAAAAGGAGAGAGTGATGCAGCCGTCGTCCTTGCCGGCTTCGAGCAACCTTGATTTGATGTTGGCGGACACGATGGTGATCTCCCGATACTTAAAATGGTTTGAGGGCTGGGTGTTGTCCCCGCCCAGATTAAGCGTGTCAAACACGATACGTTAATGTTTATCAGGGCAAAGGGCAATAGTAAAATTTTCTGCAATTCGCTTTATTCCGGGTTTGGCCCGGCCGTCGCCAGGATAGAGGGCTGCTGTTTGGCTCGTAACGCCCGGCCTGCGGTTCCATTTTAGCACAGGAGGAAGCCACAGCGTGATATTTTCCGCCCGGGGCAGTGGCATTTTGTTGCATCTCTCCTCATTGCCCAGTCGTTTCGGGATCGGCGACCTGGGTCCGGCCGCCAATACCTTTGTCGATCTGCTGGCGGAGGCCGGCCAGCAGTACTGGCAGTTTCTGCCCCTGTGTCCCACTAGTCGGGAGTTGGATAACTCCCCCTATATGGGGCTTTCGGCCTTTGCCGGCAATCCTTTGCTGATCAGCCCGGAGTGTCTGGTCGAAGATGGGTTGTTGCCCTATGATCTACTCCATGAGGCGCCTCAGTTCTCCGAATATCTGGTCGCTTTCGACGAAGTGCTGCCCTGGAAGGAGGAGATCCTGGCCGCCGCCTTTGCCCACTTTACCGCCGACCATTCCCTGCGGGGCGAATATGAGCGATTTATTGCCGCGGAAAGCTGGCTTGACGATTACGCGCTCTTCGTGGCCCTGCATGAGGAGCAGCATGGCCTGCCCTGGTACTCCTGGCCGTCGGAGCTTGTCCGGCGGTTGTCGGGGGCGCTGGCCGCGGCTCGCCAGCGTCTGGCCGAGCGACTTGACTACCATCGCTTTGTTCAGTTTATCTTTTTTCGACAATGGGGGCGATTGCGCCGTTATGCCCAGGAGCGGGGAGTGCGATTAATTGGCGATCTCCCGATCTATCTGGCTCCGGACAGTGCCGAGGTCTGGGCCCGGCCCCAACTTTTCCTGCTGGACGATGAAACCATGCGTCCCACTTATGTGGCCGGAGTACCGCCCGATTACTTTAGTGATCGCGGCCAGCGCTGGGGTAACCCCCTCTTTCGCTGGGATGGCGGTTCGGAGGTTCGGGCCGATCTTGAACAGTGGTGGGAGCAGCGGTTGCGACACCAATTCAGGTTGACCGATCTTGTTCGGATCGATCATTTTCGGGGTTTCGAGTCCTATTGGCGGGTTCCGGCCAGCGAACCCGACGCGGTGCGGGGAGAGTGGGTCAAGGGCCCGGGGCTGGATTTTTTCCGGCGCCTGGAAAAAGCCTTGGGGCCGCTGCCGATCATCGCCGAGGATTTGGGGCTGATTACTCCGGCGGTGGAGGAGTTGCGCGATGCCCTGGGCTTTCCGGGGATGAAGGTTTTGCAGTTTGCCTTCGATTCCGACGAGCAGAACAGTTATCTGCCCCATAATTACGTCGACCGCAACTGCGTGGTCTACACCGGGACCCATGACAATGACACGGCGGTGGGCTGGTACTTCAGTGATCGCAGTGAGCCCGCGGCCAAGGAGCGCCTGTTGCGTTACGCCCGCAGCCGGGAAGGCAGTCCGATCCACTGGGATTTTGTCCGGATCGCCCTGGCCTCGGTGGCCGCCCTGGCGATCATCCCCCTGCAGGATCTGCTGGGGTTCGGCAGCGACTGCCGGATGAACATCCCCGGCACCGACCGGGGCAACTGGCGTTGGCGGGTGGCCCCCCGCTTTCTCGCAGCGGAGTTGATGGCCCGTTTACGCAACGAGACCGAATTCTACAACCGCTTGCCCCGGAAGGATCAAGCGACAACCGAGGAGGAATAGATGGCCAAGGTCAAGGTGCTGGCCTTTAACGGCAGCCCCCGGGCGGGGGGGAATACCGCCACCATGCTCGCGGCCCTGGCGGAGGGAGTGATGGTGGCCGGCGGCGAGATTGAAATTGTTCGGATCTGCGATCTGGCGATTCAGCCCTGTGTCGCCTGCGGCGGCTGTGACGAGACCGGAGAGTGCGTTCTGGTCGATGATATGACGCAGCTTTATGAGAAGATCATTGCCGCCGATCGGGTGGTACTGGCCTCCCCCATCTATTTTTACGGAATCACCGCCCAAGCCAAGGCATTGGTGGATCGTACCCAGGCCCTCTGGAACCGTTGGCGTCTGCCGGGAGGACCGGGCCGGCGATCGGTCGATCCTGCCCGGCGCGGCTTGCTGCTGGCGGTGGCCGCCACCAGTGGCGCCAAGGTTTTCGATGGCGCGATTCTCACCAGCAAGTACGCCTTTGATGCCATGGGGTTTGCCTATGGCGGCGAACTGCTGGTCCGCGGTCTGGAGCAGCGCCTGGATGCCGCCGCTCGCCCCGAGGTTTTGCGGGAGGCTGGGGAACACGGGCGAAAGCTGCTGGCGATATTATCAGCTTGACCTTGGGTCGCACATAAGGTAGATAGAACCCACGCTTTTGCATGGCCCCTTCGTCTAGCGGTCTAGGACGCTGGCCTCTCACGCCGGTAACACGGGTTCGAGTCCCGTAGGGGTCACCAAAAAACATCAAGGGATATTAAGAGCTCGCTCTTAATATCCCTTTTTTGTGTGCGCCCGGCAGGGCGCGTGGTGCCATTAAAGTCGGGCGCGTAGAACCTGCGTCATGGTCTGGGCCAAGCTGGTCAGGTCGTAGGGCTTCTGAAGGAAAGCGCGGGCGCCTCGTTGCATCACCTCCTCCAGCCGCTCATCCTGGCGGAAGCCTGAACTCATCACCACCAGAATATCGGGATTGATCTTTTGCAGTTCCAGAAAGGCTTCTCGCCCCGACATCACCGGCATGGCCATGTCGAGGAGTACCGCCCTGATTTCGGCTTGGTGCTGCCGGTAGACTTCCAGAGCCTCCAGGCCATCGGCGGCGGTCAGCACTTGGTAGCCCAGGATTTTCAGGGCTTCCTCGGCCAGCTGGCGCACCACGGGGTCGTCGTCGACCACCAGAATCAAACCAGACCCTGACTCGATGGCCGGGATATCTTCCTTGGCGGCTTCCGCCTGGTCGGCCCGTTCCATCTGGGGCAGGTAAATAGAGAAGGTGCTGCTTTGACAAACTTCCGGCACTCTAGTCAAGCCGGCAACGGCTGTCAAGCCAAGGCGCCGACCCGGCCGTCAGGCCCGTCAATTTGGCCACCTCCTGGTTCTTGACCGACCGGCAGGTGCAGGCGGGGTTCTATCCCGTCCCGGAAGGCTCTCGCCGCTCTTTTGTCCTTCTTTTCCACGACATCACCCAGACCCAGGCGGTGGAAAGCGCCTTGCGGCGCACCTCCGACAATCTGCGTCAATCCCTGGCCGATCTCAAAAGCGTCCAGGATGTGATGATTCGCCAGGAAAAGCTGGCCTCCATCGGCACCGGCCGCGGGGGTGGCCCACGAAATTCTCAATCCTCTCAACATCATCGGCGCCATTATTCAGCTCCTGCAGATGGAAGAGGAGATGCCGGAGCGATTCAAGCCCCGGTTTGCCGAGGTGATGGAGCAGATCCGCCGGGCCACCAATATCACCAACAGCCTGCGGATCTTTTCCTGCCGTCACCAGCCGGAGATCAGCGAGGTGGATATCCATGCCCTGCTGGACAATACCCTGGCCCTGGTGCGGCACGACCTGGAGCTGGACAATATCCGGGTGGTCCGGAAGTTTGCTCCCGATCTGCCCACGGTGGCCGCCGACTCCGACCAGTTGGCCCAGGTTTTTCTCAACTTGATCAGCAATGCCCGGGATGCCATGAGACAAAGTGAGCCGCGGCGATTGACCCTGGCCACCAGCCTGGTTGAGCAGGGAGTGGGCCTGGCGGTGCGGGATACCGGTTGCGGGATTCCCGCAAGCGAGTTATCGAAGATATTCGATTTTTTCTTTACCACCAAAGACCCGGGCCGCGGCACCGGCATGGGTCTGGCCATCGTCCACTCCATCGTTGAAAGTCAGGGTGGGTTTATCGAGGTTTCGTCACGGCTGGGGGCGGGGACGGAGTTTTTTTATTGTTCTACCCAGTGATGTCCGGTTAGAGATTTGCATGCAGTTTTCTCATTTTTCTTTGGGCCTTGTCCCCCCATCGTCGTGCGCTGGGCGGTTTGCTACTGGGGGCTTGCAACGCCTCGTTGCGGATC
>DSDS01000199.1 GCA_011048585.1 Desulfurivibrio alkaliphilus
ATGGATGGGTGAATGCTGTAACGCTGGGCCAACTGGGCGGTGGTGGCCTCTTCCCGCAGAGCGGCCAGGGCTACCTTGGCCTTGAACTCCGGGCTGTACTGCTTGCGATGCTGCTTGCTCATGGTCATCTCCTTTTTTTGAGGGTGACTCAGAGCTTAACCCATTGTCCAGTTTTTGGGGACCACCGCACTCGGCTGCGTGGAGGGTTTCAACAACAAAGCCAGGGTGGTCACAAAACGAGCCTATGGATTTAGGTCGTACAATATGCTGAAAATGACGCTGTATCATTCGCTTGGGGACCTACCCACTCCCGAGTTTACCCACAGATTTTGCTGAGGAACCGAAAAATTTGCTTGACATCCGCTCGGCCTAAGGTCTAGCCATAAGATATGGGGAATTTTTTAGTAAGGAAAGCAAGGGAGGGTCCTGCATGAAATCGGGTTCGGCATTCGCCAATCATTTCGGCGCCAAAGTCAGTTTGGGCGGGGCCGGTGAGGGGATGTTCCTGGTTATTGCTCGTTCAAGCGATTCGGCCCCGCGGGTCCGGGCCCGGGATGGCCAGGTGGTCGTGCGGCTCAACGGCACCAAGGTTCTGCCCGGATGGCGCTCAGGCAGGCCTTGGCGCTGCTCAGGCCCCCCCCGGGGGATCAGCAAGGTTGGCGGGGTCCAACTCGATCCGAAACCACGAATAGATCCGAAACAGATCTGTTCCAAGTGCGCGCTCCGCCTCTAAAACTGATGTTTATCGGTATTGAACACTGCGGAATAATTTATCTTGCGCCACTCTTCGATATGCCCACTTACGGATTGAAAAAGGGGGAAAGATATCCGGGCTCGCAGGTATTGGAAAAACTGATCGATGCTGCTCGAAAGCACAGTGGCGAACCAACCTGATCGAACCTGGTCGACAGAGTCACGCAAAGGGCGGCTGTGGATAGGTCACTGCCCGGATTTTTAATTTCCTCACTTCGCAGTCGGAGTCAATCTTTCAAGCTTGTCGACACTTCAAAAACCAAGGAGGGAGACGATGGAACAGAAGAGCCCATGCTGCCCGGAACTGCCGGACGGGAAAAAATGCGATTACCTCGATTTTGTCTACAGACTGACCCATACGGCGACCGTCGGCAGCGACAACAGGCTGCAACGTATTCCGGTGGAGGTGTCCCTGCATCTGCGCCTCGAGCGTTGTACCGGCCCCCTGGAGCTGGGAAACCTGGTTTACAGTACCACTCTGCTGCCGGGCGAAAGGGTGCGCCTGTTCAGCATGGACCGGCGATCCCGCTTCACCTTCGACAGCGAGACCCAGCTCTCCTACCGCCACGAGCGCATGGCCGAGGAGCAGTTTTACATGGATACGCTGGACAATTTCATGTCGAACCTGGAGTCCTCGGACCGTACCAGCGAAAGTTCCAGCTCATCCGGCTCCGCCTCCAGCGGGGCCGGCACCAGCAGCCTTCTCGGCTCCATCTTCAAAGGTCCCTCGGTGAGCATGTCGGGGCAGTACAATGCCCAGTCGACCCGGGATTTTCTGCGCGAGCTTAAGGTACACGCAGAGTCTTCCCACAACCGCTCGGTGCAGATGGTTCGGGGATCAAGCTCGATCTCCATCGGTGAGGTCTCCTCGCGCCAGCATGCTGAGGGGGAGAGCGAAAGCCATCTGGAGAGCAGTAGTCGGACCTTCCACAACCCCAACCGCTGCCATGCGGTGAGCTATCTCTTCTACCAGGTGAACAAGGTGCAGACCGTGCGCCTGAGCATCCGGACCGTGCGCACCCGGGTCATCGACCCGTCCGGCACCAGTTCGGTGATCAGCCGGCCGGTGAACCAAGACAGCGCCCTGACCACCATTCCCGCAGGAGTGTTGGCCAACTCGTCGCGCCTGCCGGAAGTAATCAACAGCTTCCAGGCGGTGGAGCAGCAGGACAACCTGAAACTGAACTTCACACGGGTCAGCCAGGCCAGCCACGCCGCCATATCCACCAACCAAGAGCCGATCAGCACCAGCCTCAGCGCCAAAGCCACTGGCGCGGTGCAGGCCGATCTCCAGAAACAGGGCATCCTCGATGCCAATGGTAACGTCTCACGCGAGATCCGTGCTGAGGTGGAGTTCGAATTCCGCACCAGCCTGCCGACACCAGGCGTTGTGGTGAAAGGCTGCCTCGACGACTGTGAGACCTGCGAGCCCGCCCTGCAGGAGAGCATCAAACTGGAACTCGAGCACAAGAAGCTGCAGAACGAACTGCTCAAGCGACGCATCGAACTGCTGGATAAATCGCAGGAGTACCGCTGTTGTCCGGTCGAACAGGAGGATGATGACCAGGAGACGGTCTAGCAGGCAGGTGAAGCTGTGGCATGTGATGGCAAGCAGTACCGACAAGCCAAAAAACGCCGCGCACAAAAACCCGGATTTAACGCTTGTGCCAGGTATTCACCTTCTTGCGGGTTCGCAGGGTGAAATGATCCAGTCCCATGACAGAAAAGTCCTTTTTGTGGAGTGATATTTTCGGCTGACAGCCCGGGCCGGAATGTGCGAGATGTATTTTACGGCGCAAATGCGTCAGGAGGAGGCCCGGGACGCAGCGGCCTGCCCGTTTGTTCCCTGTCCCGGCAGGGCCTTCAGCAGAGTGGTTCATTACGTGATACTTTGCTTCCCTGTTCAACCATAGATGAGGAGAACGGTCATGACTATTGCTATGCAGGGTTCCTGGACGGTGTCGGTAAAGAGCAAGGAAGCGGCCTGGCCCCAGCGCTTCCGTATCGCGGGTTCGAGCAACGGTGTGGACGGCGTCTACAGCCACACGAGCCCGCCGGTCTTCGTGAGCGGTCCGCAGTGGGGGGTGACCGTCGAGTACGATCCCCCGGGTGCGGTCGGCTGGAGCCAGAGCCGGCACAGAATTCGGAATTTCCGGGTATCGGGCGGGCAGTTTCTCTTCGACATCGAAACCGACGATTCCGCCGGCGATCAGGATTTCGACGACCTCATCCTGACCTGCGCAATGACCCAGGCGGCCAGCGAATATGTGGTTTACGGCACGGTGAAGACTTACAGCGGCAGCTGTCTCTTCAACCCCTGCTATCCGCCTCCCTATTTTGTAATCGATTATCCCTGGCAGCTGACGGAACTGCTCAAGAATGCCGAAACCAGGCGCATCATAGAAAAACTCTATCCTGAGCGGGTGAGGAAGCCTGCCGTGGGTCCAGACCCCTGGCCCGGCCCGGGACCTGATCCGACGCCCTTCCGGCCGCTCATGATCCCCACCGGCCTGGCCGACGATGCCGGCCTGGTGGTGAACCGGACCGCCGCCACTGTTGCCGCAACCGCAGAGATGCAGACCGCCGGGCGCAAGGTCGCGGCCCAAAAAGTGGCGCCGGCCACGGCGGCTGTGGACACAGCGGTATACGCCATGTCCACAGCCGCGCCAGCGGTAGAGAGTATCCTGAATCGTCAGGAGCTGCTGCTACTCGCCCGTTTGAAGGATCTGGTGCGGGTGCGGCCCTGCTCGGTGCAAGCGGTGACCCAGACCATCATGCGCTTTTTTGAGTACGATCGCACCACTGCGGAAAAACTGGGGGATCCGTACACCGGCGAAGGAAACCGCCACCTGCTGGGCAGTGCCGCCACCGACGAGTTCGGAACCTATCTGTTCAGATTCTCCTTTGATTATGCCCAGATGGTCGAGGAAGGGTCCGACATTGCTCCCGGCGAGGATCCCCTGGTGCAGGGGCGGCCCGATCTCCTCATCCAGCTCTTGGAGACCCTCCCTGATGGAGTGATGTACGAGTCTGCCCCCTACTACAACATTCCCAACGTCAGAAGGATTGACCTCTGCCTGCCCAGCAGCGCCATCGGGGTGCCCCGCACCTCCTGCCAGGGCGGCCGCGCCATCCAGGCATTGGGCAACCTGTCGATCATCACCAGCGGCACCACCCTGCATTCGGACGGTACGGTAAGCAACATCACCGGCACAGGTCCCCAGGTGAGCCACGCCGCCTGGTACGGCACCGTCGATCTTTATGCCTGTTTTCTCGACACCGAGCCGGCGGTTTCTCATTATGTAATCCGCTACCGGCGCCACGACCCGGACAGCGGCTGGGAAGCATGGAACTTTGTCAATACAAGGTACTCGCATCCTAAGCAACAGGTTGATGGCACCTGGAAGAATGAAACCATAGGTCCTCTGACCATGTCGCTGCGGGTAAACGGCCCGACCCAGGACAAGGTCGAGGTAAACGCCTATCTGAACATCGAGGATCAGGTGACGGCCCAGGAGTGGCAGAACTGGAATCGCGACCGCAAGCTGCAGATCGACACCGCCCTTTTTCAGCCCCTTTCAGGACAGGTGGAGTTCCGCATCGAGGGATACAACGCAGCCGGGGAAAAGGTGGCCGGCGGCGAGGACACCATCCGTCTTTTCATCGACAACACCTGGACGAATGGCGACATTGAATCCATCAGGCTCGGGGTTGAGGATCCGGGCGAGTGCGCCTACTTCCAGCTGCCATCGGCCGGAGCCCCGCTGGCCGTGCGTTTCCGGGCCACCGACCCTGCAGGGTTCATGGCCTCCTACTACCTTAAAGTCTACCGGGGATCCAACACCGATGTGCCGACCCGCAACCCGGCCACCGGCCTGGCAGTGGCCGCCTTTTATCAACCGGTTTCTCCCTTCCGTTTCAGGGGAACCCTGGAGGAGACCTCCAATTCCAGTGGCTATGTGGAGATCAACCTGGAGCCCGAGGCAGGTTCCTGGCTGGCCAGCGGCGTCGATTTCTGCGCATTTTCCTTCGAGCTTTCCGCCGTGGATCGCAAGACCAACGGGTATGGCACTCCCCGCGGCCGCACCCTCTGGCGGGAACTGGTGGGCATCGCTTACGAATGGCCGGACGGTACGTCCTGACAAGGCACTGCAAATGTCCGGTCCGCTCCTCTCACTGCTCTTGAAAATGAGGTGAGCGCGGCTGTCCATCAGAGCCCGGGCGTAAACCACGCACTTTAACTCACCGTACTAAGCAGGGACCAGCCCAGCACTAGGTCGAAGACCGCGCCGTTTGTGACGGATTCGGAGTAGTGCTGGGTGGCCAGGCTGCGGAGACCCGGGGCGGCAAGTTCTGGAAGTTCTGTGAAGTTCTGGGGACATGATACTAAATTCCAGCAATAAAATGCACCTTACCGGAAGATCATCCAGCCATTTCTCCAAACCGCACGGCAGAGGTTGTCCATCATTCTTCCGGTGATCCCGGCTTCCGTTCGGCAGCGAGGGCTTGCGAAAGCCGGCGTTGCAACTGTTCCGCCGCCGGTTGCGCTTGCTCGAGAACGGTTTTGATGCGATTGAAGTGGAGCAGGCGAATATTGCTGATCTCCGGTTTGATGTAGATGTCCGGTTCGGCGGCGCGCATCCGGGCCGCGATAAGGGATTGCTGCATTATTTTAAAGGTGTTGAACAGCAGGTCCGTCAAATCGACCTGATTTCCCGTGTGCTGGGCACGGGAGCCGGAAACGTCGATGGCGACGACCAGCTCGTGGCGATCCTTCAGCAGATCGAATGGTAGCGGGTTGGAAGTTCCGCCGTCGATCAGCAGCTGTTCCCCGCGCGCGACCGGCGAAAACAGCCCCGGCACGGCCATGCTTGCCTGGACGGCGGCCAACAGGTCGCCCCGGTCCAGCACGACCATCTCTCCGGTCCAGTAGTCCGTGGCCACGATTTCGAGCGGGATGACAAGATCCTCAAACCTTCTGGCCTCGATCTTGCCGGCCAGAAAGCGGATAAATCCGCTGGAGTCAAAGAGCCCTCCGTTGTCGATGTCGATTTTCAACAGGTCGCCAAGGGTCAGTTCGGCGGAGGGGCCGATCAGGTGGGAAAGGGCATCCAGGCTGGACCCGCCGAATTCGTCGAAGATGCCGCGAATCTCTTCGGCGCTCAACCCCGCGGCGTAGAGTGCCCCGATCACCGCGCCGATACTGGTGCCGGCAATCCTCTCCGGCTTAATCCCCAGATCATCGAACACCTGCAACATGGCGATATGGGCCAATCCTCCCGCGCCTCCGGACCCCAGCGCCAGGCCGATGGATGGTCGCGGCGGCGTTTGCGTGTTGCTCGTTGCCGCGATCACCGGTGGCGACAGCAGCAACACGATTGCCGAGATGAGTGCGGAAAGGATGGTTTTCATGGCGGCTCCACAGGCAATGGTTTCCCGGGGGGGGTATCTCTCCCCGGTCCGGTCTGATCCGATTAATAGCGGATGATACCTTTCATCGCCCATTTTCGCACAGTTTAGATCGCCATGAATAGTTGATTTGCCGAGCAGCAAAAAATTATTGACCATGGCAATCGCTGCCTCCTTCGTGCTATCCTTTGGCTGCA
>DSDS01000078.1 GCA_011048585.1 Desulfurivibrio alkaliphilus
GCCTTGGTTCGGGGGGAAGCCCCAACTCCTCCACCGGCCTGGCCTCCATCTCGACGGGAGGCGGGGGCGGGGGAGGTTCCGGTAGCGAAACAGGGGAGACGGCGCAGCCGGCCAGGAACACCAAGGCCGAAAGCGGTACCACAAACCGGGGCAGTCGGTGCCAGATCATCTAATTTCTCCCTCACGCCAATAGGGTTGAAAAATGCGGGCCGGTTCAAAGGAGCCATCGGAGCCGTGGCGGCCGAAGGTAACGATCCGGGCCGCCGATTTAACCGCAGTTCTGCTTACCACAACACCCTGACCAGCTTCAACTGGAATCTCCACCTGATCCAGGCGGGGATAGACCACCCCCACCCGATCCCCGCCGGTAAACGCAAAATCGGCCAGATCCAGGGAGGCGGCATGTTCGCCGTGACGGAAGACGGCTTCCGCCAGCCGGGCCCAAATCGGCAAGGCACCGCCGCCGCCGGTTATCCTGGTGGCGCCATGCACCATGGGCTGGTTATCATCATAGCCCACATAGGAGGCGATGGTGTAACCGCTATCCAGACTGAAGGCGCTGCCGTCACCGGGTCCGGGCAGGTAGCCGGCAAAAGCGGCGTTGACGAAGCGGTTGGCGGTGCCGGTTTTGCCGAACAGGGGAACCATCAGGTCCAGTTCTTCCAGCAACTTCTTCCTGGCCGGATCGGGACTGGAGAGCCTCACCTGGTTGTGGGCCGAACGGCCGGTGCCATGCTCCATGGCGTTGAACAGGATGTCGCTGATCGCCAAAGAGACGCGGGGGCCAAACACCCGCCGACTCTGACGCTGGGGAGCATATATCGGCTCCCCCTCATATGATTCTATCCGCTCGATCACCCCCAGACCACCGCTGTCAACCCGGGCGGCATTAAGGTGCAGGCTGCCGCTGCGCAGAGCTTCAAAGACCCGGGCCAACTCCAGCAAACTGACCGCGTTGGAGCCCAGGGGGAAGGAAAGCACCGGCTCAAGGGGACTTTCCACTCCCAGGGTCCGGCTTAAACCAATCAGGTAATGCAGTGAGATCAGGACGCGAAAATCCCGTATCTGATAGAGCACTTCCGGATCATAGGGCGGGAGGGCGGCCAAGCGACGGTATTCCGTTTCCAGCGACGCTTCCAGCAGGTCAAGGGTCTCCACCCGCAAATCGCCCTCGATCAGCACCTGCCCCCAGAAGAGCCGGCGGGCTGCCTCCCCTTCGGGCACTATTTCCCGCAGTTGCCCGAGATCCAGAGGCCAGCGGCCGGTGCCGGGATGGCCGGTGGTGTAGACTAGAGTGCCGTCCCGCTCTCGGTAGAGAGGCAGCAACCCGGTGAATTCATCACTGAGCTCATCATCCTGGAGCTGGGCGATCAGCTCCCGCAACTGATCCCGGGCCGCCAGATAATCAACGAAGTTACGGGCCAGGATCTTCAGCCGCTCCTGCCCCTCTCGCCGCTCCTGGGCCGTGGCGCCGGGACCGAGAAATTCCGCCTCCACCTCGGCCCGAAAGCGCTCGAATCCGGCCCCGTATTCGAAGGTTCGCAGCAGCTCATATTCTCCGGGCCGGCCGTCGAAAAGCAGATCCGGCTCCACCGCCGCCACCGCCCGTTCGAAGGCGGCCCGGTAGAGGGCGTCCCGATTTACCACCACCCCGTGCCGATCCCTGATCCGGCGGGTATAAGCGGTGGTGCCTTCATTGCCGGCCCTGGCGAAGCCAAGCCTTTCCACCAGTTCGGCGAAGCGGGCCGGAGGCAGATGATCGCAGAGGTGGTAGAGCAACCAGACCGAGGCCAGATTTTCGGAGGTCACCCCGGCCCAGCTCAAGGAGACCTGATCATGCTTGATCCCCTGCAGGTGCCGGGGAAAGTACGCCTGGTTCTGGTAAAGAAAAACCTGGCGGCGATTGTCCAGTAGATCAACACTGTTCCAGCCCAGCTGCAGGGCGGCGGCGTAAACCAGGGGCTTCATCACCGAGCCCATGGGCCGGCGGGCGGTCACCGCCCGGTTGTAGTGCCGGTTGTCCTGGCCCCCGACCATGGCATGGATCGCCCCCTCCCGCAGAGCCAGAACCCCCCCCTGCAACTCGGGATATTTCTCCAGATCGAGCAGGATGTCGCCACCAGCCCTCCGCTCCCGCACGCTGACATAGACCAGGTCACCCACCGCCACCTCTCCCAGCAGACGTTCAAGATCGGCGTTGCCGGCTTGCCCCCGGCCAGACTGACGATGGCGGGCCAGGGGAGTCAACAGGTTGAAAAGGCCCCGGCGGTCGAGCCAGGCGACCGGTTCCTCGGCGGCCCGATCCCCGACCTTGGCGGACGCCGGCTCGAAAGCCACTCCTATCCTGGGCTCCTGGGCGGTACCCGCGATCACCGCGATCCGGCCAACGAGGAAAGAGCCGGGCTGGTCCCACCGCTCCGTCCCGGCAGGCAAGGCCGCGTAAACCGCCTGGGCGGCCCGATGCTCGTAGCCGCCCAGGCTGATATCCAGGCGGGAAAGCTCCTTGCGCAAGGCGTAGTGGGCCGCCTCCTGCAGATCCCTGTCCACCGAAGTGATGATCCTGATACCCGAAGTGGCCACGTTGTCGATCCCGTGCCGGCTCAAGGCCTCCACCACCTCGGGCTCGGCCAGCCCCTCCCGGACCAGGTCGAGCATGGTATTGAGCGCGTAGGTCATCCGGCCCTGACGGAAAGGGATCTCCCGGTCCAGGTTGGCCCGCAACCGCTCCTCGTCGATGAACCCCATCCGCCGCATCTGCTCCAGCACGTAGGTGGTCCGCTGGCGAGCCAGGCGCCGGGCCCGCTCCTCCGCCTCGTCGCTCCGCTTGATAAAGGGATTGTAGTGGTTGGGGCCCTTGACGCTGCCGGCGATGAAGGCGCTCTCCAGCAGTTCGAGCTCCTCCACCGGCTTGTCGAAGAAGTAGCGAGCCGCCATCCCCAGTCCCCGACCGTTGCCGCTGACGAAGAACTGGTTGGCGTAAAATTCCAGGATATCTTCCTTCTCGTAGTGATATTCCAGACGCAGGGCGTAGACCAGCTCCTGGAACTTGGAGACCAGGGAGCGATCCTTGCGCTTGAAGAGATTTTTGGCGGTCTGCTGGGTGATGGTGCTGCCGCCCTGGACCACCCGGCGGGCCTTGAGGTTGGCGATGGCGGCCCGGGCTATCCCGCTGAAGTCGATCCCGTAATGCTGAAAAAAAGAGGAGTCTTCAGCGGCCACGATGGCGTGGACAAAATCAGCCGGAATCCTGGAAAAGGGAACATACTGGCGGTGGGCCTGTTCGAAAAAAACCCCGATCCGATTGACCCCGTCCCGGTAGTAAACTGGGCTTTCGATCGCCAGGATCCTTTCGATGTAATCGCGCCTTATCGTCTCGCCGGGGCTTAAGACCACCAGCCAGCCGTAAGCGGCGGCCAGACCGCCCACACCAACAAAGAACAGGGTGAACAAGAGGTAAAAAGCTTTCTTCAGCATGGCAAGGTTGGTACTCTCTGCTTAGGGCAAATCTGCTTGCGCATCGGCGCCGGGTCAAGTAAAAAACGGTAATTTTTACGACTTCCTGATAGTGTTTGATGTTCCAATCTATCCGAAGATAGAGGAGATTTTAATAATGAAACCGCACGTCACCACCAACCGGCAGATGCCGGCCCGGCTCTCCCGCGGGGTCACCATGGCGGCCGTGGGGGTCCTGCTGCTCTCCGGCCTCTGGTCCTGCTCCTTTATGACCGTCGGGGGGGAACTGACGGCCACCGGCGGCGAGCCGGCCCTGGAGTCGTCCGCCGTGGCCGAGGTGGTCGGCGACTCACGGATCAGCGGCGAAGAACTGGAACTTACCCCGGCTGAACCGGATCGGTTCCTGGAAGAGGAGCTGGCCCGCTTCCAGGCTCTGGGCGAGTGGGACCCGGAGGGCGGCGCACCGGAGGAGCTGGCTGACATCACCTATGACTTTCCGGTTATCATCAACAAGCACGTTGAGTTCTACCTGGATTTTTTCCAGGGGGAGATGCGGTCAACCTTCAGCCGCTGGCTGGCCCGTTCCGGCCGCTATGTGCCGCTGATCCGGGAGCAGCTGCGGGAGGCCGGCCTGCCGGAGGATCTGGCCTACCTGCCGATGATCGAGAGCGGCTACAACCTCACCGCCTATTCCCGGGCCCGGGCCGTGGGGCCCTGGCAGTTCATGGCCCCCACCGCCCGCCAGTACGGCCTGGTGATCAACGACTACGTGGACGAGCGCCGCGACCCCATCCGCTCCACCCAGGCCGCCATCCGCTTCCTGAGCGATCTCCACGACGAGTTCGGCTGCTGGCAGCTGGCGGTGGCTGCCTACAACGCCGGCGGCGGCCGGATCCGCGGAGCCATCCGCCGCTTCGACTCGGAGAATTTCTGGGAGATCTCCCAGAACAACCATTTGAGCCGGGAGACCCGCCACTATGTACCCAAGCTGATCGCCGCGATAATCATCGCCAAGAACCCGACTGAGTACGGTTTCGACAATATAACATACGACGAACCCCTGCGCTACGAAACCATCGAGGTAGCGCGCTGGACCTCCCTGGAGGCGGTGGCCCTGGCGGGAGGGCTGGACCTGGAGGAGCTCCATGACCTGAACCGGCAACTGCGCCGACTGGTAACCCCTCCCGAGGCGGCCCGCTACACCCTGCGCCTGCCGGCGGGCAGTAGAGAGCTGGTGGCGAAAAACCTGCCCCGGGTAAGGGCCGTGGCCCAGGTTGAATACCGAACCCACATAGTGCGCCAGGGCGACACCCTGACTCGAATCTGCAACAACTACAACATCAATAAAACCACCCTGCTCAAGGTTAACAGCCTGCGCTCCGAGCAACTGGTTGTCGGCCAGCGCCTGCGCATTCCGGTGCAGACCACCGCCTACCGGCTGCAGGACCAGGACGCAGCTCCCGACAGTCACCAGGCCGGCCTGACCGGCGGCACCGCTGGCGGCCTGGTCCTGCACACCATAAAGCCGGGAGAAACACTCTGGACCCTGTCCCGCCGCTACGGCGTGAATGTCCAGACCATCGCCGCCTGGAACGGGCTTAGCGACCCCAGCCGAATCAGGGCCGGCCAACAACTGGCCCTTTACTTCGCCCCGACCCCCGGGGAAAGCGGCGACACCCAGGCCACCCTGGCCTCCGCTGCCAAACAGCCCCCCTCCGCCACCCCGGAGGTCACCTATTACCAGGTCCGTGGCGGCGACACCCTCTGGTCCATCGCCCGAAAATTCCAGACCACTCCCCGCCGGATCCAGGAGTGGAACCAGCTCAACGGCGATCTGATCCACCCCGGCACAAGACTGATCCTCAGACTGGCGGAGTTCACCTCCTAAGGTGGGCTTAACTCCATGGAGATCAGCGGCAAAAGGGCTCTGGTGCTGGGGGCCAACCGGGGAATCGGCCGCGCCGTGGCCCTGGATCTGGCCCGGCGCGGGGCCCGCGTCATAGCCGGTTGCTATGACTGGCCCGACGATACCGTCAGTCTGGAGCGGGAACTGGCGATTCTCGACGGCGCCCATCAGGTGATCGTCGCCGACCTGCGCGACGTCGCCGGCGTCCGGGGCTTCTTCGGCCAACTTACCACAGACTACCTGGATATCCTGATCAACAATCTGGAACGGGGCGGAATGCCCGTGGTCCATGGTCCATACAGTGAAGAACAGTGGGATCTGGAGATCGACACCACCATGAAGGCCAAGTGGTGGGTAATGCGAGAGGCCCTGCCCCTGCTCAAGGGGGGCGGAGGGGGGGCGGCGGTGGTGGTGATCTCGTCGATCTCCGCCCTGGTGGGGCGCAGCGGCCCAGCCGGCCTGATCTTCAACGACGCCTACGCCGCCGCCAATCGGGCCCTGGCCTCGTTCACCGAAACCTGGGCCCGGGAGGGAGCCCCCGGGGTACGGGTCAACGAACTGATGCTGGGCCTGATCAAAACCCGCCATGCCGAGGAGACCAGGGGCTGGGGCCTGCTGACCGAGGAGCAGCGCCGGGCCCTGCTCGGCCATACCCTGCTGGAACGCAGCGGCGAGATCGCCGAGGTGGTGCAAGCGGTAAATTTCCTGATCAGCCAGGCCACCTACATGACCGGCAGCGTTATCCGCCTGGACGGCGGTTACCTGCTGGGGGGAGAAAGGCCGACCGCCATGCCGCCGGGCATTCTTCAGCCCAACAGCCGGACCCAGGAGTCCTAGTCCTGCCCCTCTTGGCGACCCTTCAGGGCCCAGACCGGAATCTGTCGCAGAATCAGCTCCACCGCCTGGGCTTTGGCTTCGTCGGCCTTCTTGGGCAGACCACCCTCCTGCTGGGCCAGCTCGGCCATGATCTCCTCGGCA
>DSDS01000131.1 GCA_011048585.1 Desulfurivibrio alkaliphilus
ATGACCAGCCCCAGCAGGGCCATCAGGCTCAAGGGGAGTTCGAAAAGGCGGCGGAAGGGGAGCAGGAGGAGGAAGGCGAAGATCAGCAGCAGGGAGGCCTGGCGTCCCATGGCTGAACACATTGCTTTATCGATAAAATTCATGGTTAATTCCGGACTGTGTCAAGCCGAAGCGGCAAGCGGAACCGACCGGATCGTGCCGGCCCGGCGAGGTGGCCGTTGGCGGATTATCTTATTAACTGTTGGTAAAGATTTAGGCTTTTAGCACACATCCTCGCCGTTGTAAAGTTGCTATTGATCCACTCCCGGCCGGCAGTGCCCAGCTTTTGCCGCTGGTCGGCATCGCTGAGCGCCTCTTTAAGGGCGGCGGCCAGGGCGGTGGGGTTGTTGGGTTCGACCAGCCAACCGGTTTTGCTGGGCAGCACGGTTTCCAGGCTGCCGCCGTGGGCGGTGGCCACCACCGCTCGGCCCATGGCTCCGGCCTCCACCGTGGTCAGGCCGAAGGCCTCGGCCGCGGTGGAGGTGGCTGAAACCACCAGGTCGGCCAGGAGCAGCGCAGCCGGCATCTCCGAGCAGTGGCCCACGAATTTTACCCGCTGATTGAGGCCCAGGCTGGCGGTAAGCTGCAGCAGTTGTCCGGCGTACTCCGGGTTATCCTTGGTGTCACCCACGCAGATCGCCTGCCATGGCAACTCCTTGATTTGGGCCAGACTTTGCAGAAAGATATCGTGCCCTTTCAGGCGGGTGATCCGGCCCGGCAGCATGATGACCGGTCCCGCATCCGGGAGTTGCCATTGCCGCTTGAGGGCGGCCACCCGTTGGGGGGGCACCGCCCCGGGGTGGAAAGTGTCGGTGTTCACCCCGTCGTGGATCAGCTCGATCCGCTGTTCCGGCACCTGATAGTGCTGCCGGATATGGTCGGCAATGGCTCGGGAGACGGCGATCACCTTCTCCCCCTTGGTCATGATCGCGCTGTAGCGGTTGATCGAATAAAAGCCGTGAAAGGTGGTAACCAGGTGGGGTCGGCGGTCGGCCGGCAGACTTTTCCAGGCCAGGTAGGCGATCCAGGCCGGCATCCGGGAACGGAGATGGAGTATATCCACCCGGCGTTGACGCAGCAGGCGGCGCAGAGGAGGGATGTAAGCCAGGGAAGAGGGGCTTTTTCCGCCCAGATTCATTTCGATATGTTCACTGCCTCCGGCCTCCAGCCGGGCGACCAGACGGCCGCCTCCGGAGATCACCAGTGACTGGTGTCCCCGCTGAGCCAGGTAGCCGGCCAACTCCAGGGTATCGCGTTCCACTCCGCCGCTCTGCAGTTCGGGCAGTACCTGGGCTACGACAATCTTTCCGGCCACCATCTCCGCAGGATCTCCTTGGCGCAACGCTCCGCTTCCACCAGCGGCGCCACCGCCGGCGGAAATTTTTTGCCGGCCAGCCGTTCCGCCAGATAGATGATTTGGCCTCGCTGGCGCAGCTGGTCCAGGCCCCGCTGAAATTTATTCTGCCGCCGCCGCCACTTAACCGGCAGAATTCCCACCCGGCAGCCGGCGCTCAGCGCCTCGTAAACCATGGAAATACTGTCGGCGGTGACCCAGACCTCCCGGTGGCGCTCATACTGCTCCTCGATCCAGCCGGGGGGGGTGGCCGTGGCCGGGCAGAACTGGACGCCCTCGCGGGTCGCGGCCAGTTGGGCCAGCTCGGCCACCGTTGCCGGCGGGGTCCGGGGGGAGGAGGAAAGGGTCCAGTGCCGGTCAGGGCTTTGATCCAGTAAGGTTTTGGCCTGGCGAACAACCTGGGCCTGGTCCCAGAAGTGGCTCTTGGGGTCCAGGCCGCCGATCAGCAGCAGACTGTGGTTTGCCTCGTGCCGTCCTTGATTCGTGGTCAGGCAGGGGGGGCCATCGGTGAGGAAAACATTGGCTCCCGCCCGGACCCCATCGTGGGCGGGGACCAGGCAGAGGTCAAAGAGGCCGCGCAGCAGGATGTTGGGGCTCATGCAGCAGATCGCCCTGGCTCGTCCCCGCGATTTCAGTTTGGCCAGGAGCAGGGGCGGATGGGTCCGGCGGCCGCTGCCGATCAGCAAGTCGGCGGGGGGCCCTTGCCTATGTCCCGCCCCCGGGGGCATCCGTTCGTCATCGGTGGACCCGGCTCCGGCCAATCGCACCTTTTCGGCGGTGACCGGGGTCAGGCGGCCCAAGGCCCGGATCAGGGCCAGGGTCTGTTTTTCGTGCCCGGGGCGGCCGTCGCAATACGCGGTTATGGTCAGGTTTTTCATGGGCAGCATAGTGGGATAAGTAGCATAATTCACCCCCTAAGTCATGTGATTTGCGGCCCGGTAGGCGCCGATTTCCCGGCGGTCGGTTGCAGTTGGCGGGTGGTATATGGTATAGAGCGCTGATGAAAGACAACGGCGCCGCAACCAATGGCAACGGAACCTCCCAGGCCGGGGTTCCCGGGCCCAACCCCAATCGCAAACGCAACTCCAAGAAGACGGCCAAGGAGCGCCTGCAGGAGTTTTGGAGCGTTTTCGACAAAGAGGACACCGTGCTGGTGGTGATCAGCGCTGATCCCGACGCCCTGGCCGGAGCCATGGCGGTCAAGCGGCTGCTGCGCTACCGGGTTAAGGCCGTCACCATCGCCTATCCCAATGAAATTCGCCGGCTCAACAATCTGGTGATGTTGGAACTGCTCAAGATTCCAGCCGAGCGCCTGCATACCGTCAAGCCCACCGAATTCAGCAAAAGGGTGATCCTGGACTCCCAGCCCCCCCACCTGCCCTCCTTCGAAAATATCCCTTTCGATGTGGTGCTCGACCATCATCCCGCCACCAAGGGGTGGGCCGCCACCTTCGTGGATATTCGCAAGGACTATGGGGCCACCGCCTCAATGATGGTCGAGTACCTCAGGGCCGCCGGCATCCGGCCCTCGGTGGCCCTGGCCACCGCCCTTTTTTACGCTATCAAGGTCGACACCCAGAATTTCGAGAAAAAGGTTACCCTGGCCGATGCCATATCTTTCCGCTACCTGTTCAATCTGGCCAACCTCAATCTGGTGCGTAAGATTGAACTCTCTTCTCTGCGCCGTTCGGAACTGAACTACTTTCGCACCGCCCTTAAAGAGATGAAGCTGAGCAAGCAGCGGCTCTACTCCCATGTCGGCAAGGTGCCCAGCCCCGATATTCTGGTGTTGATCGCCGACTTCCTCAAGCAGGTCCACGAGGCCGCCTGGGTTTTTGTTTCCGGCATTCACAACGACAAGCTGGTGGTTATTTTTCGCTGCGACGGTTATAAGAAGAATGCTGGGCGCCTGGCGGAAAAAACCTTCGGCCAGATCGGGTGCGCCGGCGGGCATCGGGAGTCGGCTCGAGCTGAGGTGCCGCTTAAGAACATGGTTAAGGATGCCAGCAGCATCAACACCAACACCCTGATTCGCCTTACCAACAAACATATGTAGGAGGGGGTTAGCATGCCGAAGTTGAAGCCCAAAGTTTTGGCCGTGGTACTGGCTGGAGGTCGGGTTGATGAGTTGAGCGTGCTTACCGCCCATCGCCCCAAGTCGGCGGTTCCTTTTGGCGGCTTTGCCCGGGTGATCGATTTTGCCCTGAGCAACCTGCTCCAATCCGGGTTGGAGCTGGTGGCCGTGCTCAGTCAGTATCGCAGCTTCTCCTTGATCAACCACATCGGCATCGGCGCCTCCTGGGACATGATCGGCCGTTATCGCGGGGTCTTTGTCCTGCCCCCCTACCAGGGTTTCGGTCAGAGCAGTTGGTACCGGGGATCGGCCGACGCGGTCCGCCAGAACCTTGATTTCATCCAATTTCATGAACCGGAAACCATTTTGATTATCTCCGGGGATCATGTCTACCACATGGATTATCGCGAGATAATCGACTACCACCTACAAAAGGATGCAGATTGCACCATGGCCTGCGTCGAGGTTCCCGCCACCGAGGCGCACCGTTTCGGGATCGCCGAGATCGACGGCGAGGACGGGGCGCGGGGCGGCCGGGTCCTCCAGTACCAGGAAAAACCGGCTAAATCGACCTTTAATCAGGCCTCGATGACCGTATATTGCTTCAAGCCCAACGTCCTGTACGCCCTGTTGGAGGCCAATGCCCGTGAAGATCAATCCTTCGAGTTTGGTCGTGATATCATTCCCCGGGCCATGGCGGCGAGGCGCAGGGTTTATGGCTACCGGTTCCGCGGCTACTGGGGTTACACCCGGACCCTGGATGAGTACTGGCAAACCAGCATGGATCTGCTGGGAAAAACCCCCAAATTGCCCCTGGATCAGTGGGGGTTGCGCACCAACCTTGACCATCGGGGGATCCGGGACTACCCGCCGCTCAGGGCGGGCAGGGAGGCGGAAATCGTCAACAGTCTGGCCTATAACGGTTGCCGGGTGGAGGGGCGGGTGGAAAATTCGATCCTCTTCCCCGGGGTGCAGGTAAAGGCCGGGGCGGTGGTGCGCGATTCAATCCTCTTTTTCGATAACGTGGTGGGCCGCAATTGTCGATTGCATAAGGTGATCGCCGATGTCAACGTCACCTTGGGCGAGGGTGTGAGGGTCGGGGCCGCTTCCGGCTCGGGGGGCGGAATTACGGTACTGGGCTGGAACAACGAAATTCCGATGGGGATGAAGATCGGGGCCGGTTGCACCCTCTATCCCGATCTGGGTCCCGAGAAGATGGTGCGTGGGGTCATTGCCGACGGGGAGGTGGTGCGATGAGTTGGGGGAAGAATGACGCCCTGGTTCTGCTGCTGGCCGGCGGGGTGGGCAGTCGGCTCAACAACCTGGTCCAGAGCCGGGCCAAACCGGCGGTGCCCTTTGCCGGAATCTACCGGATCATCGACTTCAGCCTCAGCAACGTGATGAATTCCGGTTTTACCCAGGTGGGGCTGCTTACCCAGTACAAACCGCTGTCGCTGATGCGGCACATTGGCGATGGGGCCGCTTGGGATTTCACCGGCCGCACCCGCGGGGTCAAGATCCTGCCGCCCCGCACCGGCTCCAAGGAGTCGGACTGGTACAAGGGTACCGCCGACGCGGTGCGCCAAAACATCGACTTTATCCGGGCACACCCCTCCCGGGAGGTGATCATCCTCTCCGGGGACCATATCTACGGCATGGATCTGGACGAGATGCTGCGGGATCACCGCCGCAAACAGGCTGATTTGACCGTGGCCACCATGGTGGTGCCCCGGGAGCAGATCCATCAGTTCGGGGCGGCGATCACCGGCGAGGATGGCCGGGTGGTGGAGTGGGAGGAGAAACCGGCGGTGCCCCGTACCGATCTGGCCTCCATGGGAATCTACGTGGTCAACACCGATTACCTGCTAGCCACCCTGGAGAAACATCGGAGCGACGTTGATTTCGGCATGGATATCATTCCTCGGGCGATCCCGGTGGATCGGGTTTACGCCCACTCCTTTCGGGGCTACTGGCGGGATGTCGGTACGATTCAGGCGTACTGGGAAGCCAATATGGATCTGCTGCTGCCCAATTCCCCCATCAATCCGGCCGCTTGGGGAATCCGCTCCAACCCCGAGGCTGAGGGGTTGCCCTTTGACCGCTGCCCGGCCCGCTTTGTTGGCGCCGGCCAGGCTAAAAATTCTTTGATCTCAGCTGGGTGCCTGATCGAGGGCACGGTGGTCAACTCGGTGCTCTCGCCGGGGGTGCGAGTTGGGCCCGGAGCGGTGGTTCGCGATTCGATCATTTTCCACGATTCCCGGGTGGGTGGCGGAGCGGTGGTGGATCTGGCCATCCTCGACAAGCGAGTACAGGTCGGTCAGGGTGCCAGGGTGGGGCATGGCGAGGACCGGGAGGTGGCCAATCGAGTCCACCCCAAACATCTCTATACCGGGATCAGCCTCATCGGCAAGATGGCCCAACTCCCGGAAAACGCGGTGATCGGTCGCAACTGCATCGTCGCCCCCCACCGTCGGGCCGACGAGTTTCCCGCCCTTATCCTGCCTTCGGGCGAGAGCATCTAACCGCCGCTTTTCGGTGCATAACGGGGTCCTTCTGGCCCGTGATGACGGGTCCGTCCTGGGTGGTCCTGGCCCAGTTCATAATTCGCAACCCGTTTGCGGCCAGCGAAATCACCTGCAACCCGGAAAGCGGCATGGACACCCACCGGTACAAACCGACTACGCTGCCGTAGGGAGGATAGGCGCCGATCACCAAGGCTCTTGCGTTGCGGTTTTTTTCTCCCAAGAGGGGGAGGTCGTCGTTGACCGTGCAGACAGTGTCCGCCACGCAGCCCAGGCAGGCCCGGCAGGGGCCCGAGTGACACTGACC
>DSDS01000196.1 GCA_011048585.1 Desulfurivibrio alkaliphilus
AAAGGCGTCCTTCTTTGACAGCTACCTGCTCATTCAACGCGACGGATCGTGTAGAGCTTGGTGCCGTACCGCTTCTGGCCTATTTCAATCTCGAACCCTGCCCCCCGGATGGTCTCCAGATCATTCACCAACCGCTGTGCGAATTGCCGGGATGAGTCCATCTCGAAACGCAGACCGAAATCCCGAGCGACTCGCTTGAGGGCCACGAACAGGTCCAGGGAAGGAACCTCTCGTAAACTTCCATCGTCTTCAAAACGAATCTGATACCGCTGGACGAACTCCTGAACCGGGTCCGTCCGGTGGTCTCCGTAAACATCCCGCGCATTGGTTTCGGTCGCGGCGCGCCATGCGTTGAACAGGGTCGCCAGCGCGGTGGCCGTATGGTTTGAATCCCGGGCCGTATCCCGACTGGTCCGGTTGAGCGACTCGATCTGCCGAGCGAATGCCGGTGCCAACGCTTCCAGCCCCTGTTCCATCTCTTCACGGCTCGATCCGGCCAGCATCATGAGGTACATCAGGCTGAGATACTCATTGCAGCGGCGTTTGTCGTGGTTCCCCAGGGCCTCGTGCAACAGCTTCATGGCATGGCGTCTCATGCCGTCTCGCATCATCGCCAGCACCACCCGGGTCCGCTTCATGATGGCCGAAATGATGAGGTCGCGATGTTGCTGGATGCCCGCGACGATCTCGGATTCGATGAAACAGTCATTGCCCTGGTTGGCGACATCGAAAGAAAACCCGCCACCCCTGAGAATGACCCCAGAGAGACGGGTTTGTCTTTTCTAAATGGTGGAGCTGAGGGGGATCGAACCCCTGGCCTATGCATTGCGAACGCATCGCTCTCCCAGCTGAGCTACAGCCCCTTGTCGGTTACCCTTAAACCATGTCCGGATCGGTTAGTCAACCGCCTTGTGGCGGAAATAGTCGGCCAGAATCCGGCCATGATCGAAGGCCAAGGGGGGCAGATTTTTCACAGTGAAGATCGCCGCCGCGGCGGCGTCGTCGCCGGCCACCGGCTCCCCTTGGGCCCGGGCGATAAAGACCGTGCTGATTGTGTGCAGCCGGGGGTCACGGCCCGGGTCGGAATAGGTGTGGAATTGGCCTAAAAGCTCCACCTTCAGCCCGGTCTCTTCCCGGGCCTCGCGGATGGCCGCCTCCTCCAGACTTTCGCCGTAGTCGACAAAGCCGCCGGGCAAGGCCCAGCCTGGTGGCGGATTGCGGCGTTCAATCAGCACGATACCCGCTTCCATTTCAATGATGATATCGACGGTGGGCACCGGATTGCGGTGGGTTTTGATCCGCTCTCCACATTTGGGGCAGCGCATGGTTGCCTCAGCTGCCCTTCACTTTTTTCCAGGTGTCGCGCAGGGTGGCGCTGCGGTTGAAAACCGGTCGGTCGGGCCGCGCATCCCTGGGGTCGAGGCAGAAGTAACCCTGGCGCTCAAACTGGAAGTATTGGCCCGGTGCTGCGGCGGCCAAACTTGGTTCCAGGCGGCAGCCGCTGAGGATTTGCAGGGAGTGGGGGTTCAGGCAATCGGTGAAGGACCTTCCCCTTTTTTCCGGGCTTTCCTCGGTGAAGAGCCGGTCATAGAGGCGGACCTCGGCCTCGATCGACCGGGCGGCGTCAACCCAGTGAATGGTGCCCTTTACCTTGCGGCCGTCGGGAGCGGAGCCACCCAGGGTTTGGGGATCATAGGTGCAGCGCAGCTCGACAATCTCCCCACTGGCATCCTTGATCACCTCTTCACATTTGATGAAATAGGCGTAGCGCAGCCGTACTTCCCGGCCCGGGGCCAGGCGGAAGAACTTTTTGGCCGGCTCCTCCATGAAATCGTCCCGTTCGATGAAGATCTCCCGGCTGAAAGGAATTTGGCGCTGGCCCAGTTCCGGCTGTTGAGGGTGGTTCTGGGCGGTAAGCTCCTCGCTCCGGCCCGCCGGATAGTTGCTGATCACCACCTTCAGGGGGTTGAGGACCCCCATCACCCGCAGGGCCCGTTGGTTCAACTCCTCCCGCACACAGTGCTCCAGCAGGGCCACATCGACCAGGCTCTCCTTTTTGGCCACCCCGATCTTGTCACAGAAGCTGCGAATCGCCTCGGGGGGATAGCCTCGGCGGCGGATTCCCGAGATGGTGGGCATCCGGGGGTCATCCCAGCCGGCCACATGGCCCTCGTTGACCAGTTGCAGCAGCTTGCGTTTGCTGACCACGGTATAGCCCAGGTTGAGTCGGGCAAATTCGATCTGGCGGGGGTGGGCCGGGACCGGCAGGTTGGCCAGGAACCAGTCGTAAAGGGGACGGTGGTCGGCAAACTCCAGGGTGCAGAGGGAGTGGGTGATCCCCTCCAAAGCGTCGGAGATGGGATGGGTGAAGTCGTACGTGGGGTAGATGCACCATTGGTCGCCGCTGCGGTGGTGGCTGGTGTGCATGATCCGGTAGAGTACGGGATCGCGCAGGTTGAGGTTGCCCGAGGCCATGTCGATCTTGGCCCTTAATACGCGGCTGCCGTCGGCAAACTCGCCGGCCCGCATCCGCCGGAAAAGGTCGAGGTTTTCCGCCACGCTCCGCTCCCGGTAGGGGCTGTTCTGGCCCGGTTCGGTGAGGGTGCCGCGGGTGGCCCGGATCTGGTCGGCGGACAAATCGCAGACGTAAGCCTTGCCCTGGTTGATCAGCTGTTCGGCATAGTCGTACAGCTGGGCGAAATAGTCGGAGGCGAAATAGAGGTGCTCCCCCCAGTCGAAACCCAGCCAGCGCACATCCTCCTTGATCGACTCCACATACTCCTGCTCCTCTTTGGTCGGGTTGGTGTCATCGAAACGGAGGTGGCAGCGGGCCGGGGTATTCTCCTGGGAGATGCCGAAGTTGAGGCAGATCGATTTGGCGTGGCCGATATGGAGATAGCCGTTGGGCTCCGGGGGAAAGCGGGTGACGATCCGCTCATGTTTGCCCCGGACCAAGTCTTCGGCGATGATCGCTCGGATAAAATCGTTCGGGGCTCCAAGCTCTGTTTGGCTCATCAATTTTGTCCCTCAAAGTATTTGCCCGCTTCCCGCAGCCGCTGGACCACTTTCTCTTTGCCGAGGTGAGCGAACACCTCGAACATGCTGGGTCCCTTGTTCTGGCCGGTGATCACCGCCCGGGCGGCGTTGATCGGAACTCCCGGTTTTACTCCATGCTCCTCGGCGAACTCCCGGGCCACGCGCTCCGCCTCGTCATGGGTTATCTCGGGCAGGGCGGCGAAACGTTGGGCCAGTTGCGGCAACCACTCCTTCATCTGCGGGTGTTTGAGCAGGTTTTTCTGCAGGGCGGTCTCATCCATCGGGAAGTCATCGGCGAACCAGGCCCGGCCGATGGTGGCAAAGTCGGTCAGGGTGTGGAAACGCTCCCGACTCATCTCCAGGGTTTTGTGGAACCACTCCCGTTTCTCCCCTTCGTAGGCCGGGTCCCAGATCCCCTCCCTCTCCAATACCGGCTTGACCCATTGGGCCAGCTCCGCCACCGGAATGGTCCGCAGGTAGTGGGCGTTGATGTTGATCGCCTTGGGGTCGGTGAAGAATTTGGGGTCATCCTTTTTGTAGTTGAAGATCGAGTTGGCGCGGTTGACCCCCTCCAGGGTAAAGGCTTCGATCAGCTCTTCTCGGGAAAAGATCTCCCGGTCATCGCCGGGAGACCAGCCCAGCAGGACCAGGAAGTTCACCAAGGCCCAGGGCAGGAAGCCATGGTCCCGATAAAACTGGACCGCCACGATCTCGCCGTGGCTGCGTTTGGATATTTTCGCCTTTTTCAGGTCCAGGGTCAGGGGCATATGGGCAAAGATCGGGGGGGCGGCCCCCAGGGCCCGGTAGAGCAGAATCTGGCGCGGGGTGTTGACCAGGCCGTCCTGGCCGCGGATCACATGGCTGATTCGGTCGCGGATATCATCCACCACGTTGCAGAGCAGGTAGAGGGGCAGGCCGTTGGAACGCACAATCACGAAATCTTCGATATCGCGGTAGTCGCGCTCAACGACGCCGTAAACCAGGTCGTTGAAGACCACGCTCCCTTCGCCCTGGGGCACCTTGAAGCGAATAACCGCCGGCAGGCCCGCCGCCTCCCTGGCCGCCACCTCTTCCGGGCTCAGCTCGCGGCAGGCACCGTTGTAACGGTAATCGGCCTTGGCCGCGACCGCCGCCTCCCGCCGGGCCTCCAATTCCTCTTTGGTGCAGAAACACTTGTAGGCATGACCCGAGGCCAGCAGCTTCCCGGCTGCCGCCACATGCTCAGAGGCAAAGGAGGATTGGAAGTAAGGGCCTTCATCCCAGTCCACCCCCAGCCATTCCAGTCCTTCGATAATCCCTTTGATCGACTCCTCGGTGGAACGTTCGGCGTCGGTATCTTCGATGCGCAGGACCAGTTTCCCCCCGTGCTTGCGGGCGAAAAGCCAGTTGTAAATGGCGGTGCGAGCCCCGCCGATATGCAGATAGCCGGTGGGGCTGGGGGGAAAGCGTACACGTACTTCACTCATGCCGGTAATCTCCTTGCACAGGGAAAATAAGAGGGACGATATTTCCAGCTGTTTATAGTCCTTTTTGCTCTAACATTCAACGATCGACTGCGGTTAAGCCGGGGTAGGTGGTCATGCTCTGGTTTTGAGGCCGGGATTTGATTTTGTTTTCCAATCGTTGTACAATGGCCCTTACAAGGTAACAATTATCGGAGGTGCCAGTTATGTTACTCGATGCCAGCAGTGGAGTGGGACGATCGTTGATCCGGCCCGAGCGCCCGGAGAGCAGTCCGGTTCCCAATGACGCCAACCGGGCCCAACCCGAGCGGAGCGAGGCGGGGCGGAGCAGTGATATCGGCCCGGCGGTGGTGACCAATTTTTCCGCCGCGGCCATGGAGCTGGCCCGTCCGGTTCGGGAGACAGAGCAGCAAGCAGACTCGGAACGGAGCGCCGACCGGATGGAACGCGAGGATCGGGGGGTGGCCCAGGCCAACCGCGAGGAGCAGGCCCGCCGGATCCAGCAGGAGCCCCAGCGCAACTCCAGCATCAATGTAACGGTCTGAATCAGACCGCCTTTAACCGGGCCGCCGCCGGAGGGTCGCCAAAGCGAGCTAAAATCCCAGCTCCTGCAAGACCCGCCGGTTGGCGGTCCAGTTTTTCTGCACCTTCACCCATAGTTTGAGCAGCACCTTGACTCCCAGCAGGGCCTCGATCTCCCGCCGGGCGGTCTGGCCGATCCGTTGCAGCATCGAACCCTTGCTGCCGATGATGATCCCCTTCTGGGAATCCTTCTCCACCATAATGGTGGCGTGGATGGTGGTCAGGTTGCGCTCCGGCTCCTCGGAAAAACTTTCAATCACCACCGCTACCGAGTAGGGCAGTTCATCTTTGGTCAGCAGCATGATCTTTTCCCGGATGATCTCTCCGCAGATAAAACGTTCGCTGGCATCGGTGGGCAGATCATCGGGGAACAGTTTCGGTCCCATGGGCAACAGGCGGCTGGCCTGGTCGAGAAAGATTTCGCAGCCCTCGCCGTTCATGGCCGAGATGGGAATAATGGCCTGGAAAGGGTAAACCTCCTGCCAGGCGGAGATCAGCGGCAACAGCTTCTCTTTGCCGATCCGGTCGATCTTGTTGCAGAGCAGCAGGGCCGGTTTGCCGGCCCCCCGCAGCAGTTCCGCCGCCTCCCGTCGATGTTCGCCGTCGGGCGAACCGGCGTCGATCATATAGGCCACCGCGTCCACCTCTTTAACCGTATTGCGCGCTATTTTAACCATTTCGCTGTTGAGGGGATTGCGGGCCCGGTGCAGCCCGGGGGTGTCCAGCAGGATCAGCTGATAGCCGGGGCCGTTGGCCACCCCCAGAACCCGGTTACGGGTGGTTTGGGGCTTGGGAGTGACAATGGAAATTTTCTGCCCCAGCAGGCGGTTGAGCAGGGTTGACTTGCCGGCGTTGGGCGGACCCACCAGGGCCACAAAGCCGCAGGCGATCTCTTGATCCGGGTCGTTACGCATGGTTGTTGTCTCCAGGTTGCGGGTAAGGGGTAATCTGGCATCTTAGCAGCTTTTGGTGATTTTGTCCGTAATCTTACTCTCTTTCGCCCCTGTTTTAAGTGACTACGGGGTGAATTTATGGTAGATGGGTAGCCTTCGGCCTCCGGGCTATCTGCGGGAGAAAGCCCTCTTTCCCCTTTCCGACCATCTCCAAGGACCAGCTGCCATTTCATGATCTCTTCCGGTAATATTGTTGAATATG
>DSDS01000049.1 GCA_011048585.1 Desulfurivibrio alkaliphilus
CTCACCCCCCGATCCAGGCCATAACCTCCTTTTTAGTGGGGGTTTTACCGGAACATTTAATCTGACCATCGATAACCACCGCCGGAGTGGTAAAAACCCCCAGTTTGGCGATTTCGTTAAAGTCACTGACCTTGACCACCTGGGCGGTGACCCCGGCTTCATCCAGAGCCTCCCGGACAACCCTTTCAGTCTCGTGGCACTTGGCGCAATCGGGACCGCAAACCTTGATTTCCATGCTCACTCCTCCCCGTGGTTGAGTATGCTCTTTGGGGGCTAGAATAATGCTCCATAAAGCAGGCCGCTGATGGTGGCCATAACCACCACCAGCGCGATAAAAATTACGGTTTTCAGCGTGCCGATCAGGCTGCGGATCACCAGCATGTTGGGCAGGCTCAGGGCCGGGCCGGCCAACAACAGGGCCAGGGCGGGCCCCTTGTGCATGCCGTTGCCGATCAGGCCTTGCAGAATGGGAATTTCGGTGAGGGTGGCAAAATACATGAAGGCCCCCACCAGGGAGGCAAAAAAGTTGGCCCCCAGGGAGTTATCGCCCACCGCCCGGCTTACCCACTCCGATGGGATCAACCCCTCCTGACCCGGTCGCCCCAGAAGCAGACCGGCCACCAGAACACCCAGCAGAAGCAGGGGCAGAATCTGCTTGGCAAAATCCCAGGACTCCTTGAACCAGGTTCCGTTTTCATCCTCCCGCCGGCCAAGCAGCAGGCTCAAGCCGATAAAGCCGGCGATAAAGGCCAAGGTGGGCTGACTGGGAAAAACCAGTGCCAGAACCAGGGCCGGAGCCCCCGCCAGCAGCACCTGCCCCTTGGGCAAGCCAAACCAGAACATCAGCATAATCCCCAGCAGGAGGGCGAGCAGGCTGGTGAGCCACCAGCGGTAGGCCGCCACCAACGACCAGAAGCCGCCACCTTCACCCCCGCCCCAGTTGGCAAAGACCAGGATTCCGATCATGGCCCCGAAAAAGAGAGCGTTCTGCCAGAGCGGCCTGCTGCTCTCCACTTGGGGCTGGGCGGCCTGGGCCAACTGCTTCTCCTGCTCCTCCTTACGAAAAATCCAGTGCATGGCCAGCCCGATTACGATGCTGAAGGCAATGGCCGCCACCGCCCGCGCGATTCCCATCTCGGCCCCCAGAACCCGGGCCGTCAGTACAATGGCCAGGACGTTGATGGCCGGCCCGGCGTAAAGAAAGGCGGCCGCCGGTCCCAGACCGGCCCCCATCCGGTAGATCCCGGCAAAAAGGGGCAGGACGGTACAGGAGCAGACCGCCAGCACCGTGCCCGATACCGAGGCCACCCCGTAGGCCAGCACCTTGTTGGCCCCGGCCCCGAGATACTTCAGCACCGAGGCCTGGCTGACGAAAACGGCGATGGCCCCGGCGATGAAGAAGGCGGGGATCAAGCAGAGCAGCACATGCTCCCTGGCGTACCAGCGGACCAGCTCCAGGGCCTCCTGGATGGCGTTGTCAAATCGCGGTATGCCCACCGGCAGGTGGTAAACCGCCAAAAAAACCACCACCATCAGGGCCAATGGTTTCCATTCCCGCTGCCATTCCATGATTTAACCTCGATCTTTAAGGAGGGAAGCGCCGGAGCAAAGCTCGTGCCGGTTAATTCCGGACAAACGGGCCAGCAGGTCGTCAATCTTGGGGTCCGGCTCCAGCCAGTTTTGCAGATGCGCCAGCATGGCTGTGGCATACGGGGAATCGGAGCCGTCGGCCAGATAATAGTTGATCCAGGCGCCATCTTTTTCGTAGGCAACCAGGCCGGCCTCCTCCAGTGTCCGCAAATGTTTGGACACCGTGGACTGGGCCAGGCCCAGCAGGGCGGTCAGCTCACAGACGCAGAGACGCCCGCGGGCCAGGACCTTGACTATCGCGACCCGGTTGGGGTCGGAGAGGGCCTTCATCACCCGGGTAAATTTTCTGATTTTCATTTCGCCATCGTCTTTTTTGGATATGCCCATATCGCCAAATGACGATATTATTAGCGCAAAAGGACACGAATGTCAACACCAGATCCATACCACCTTAATGCGGAGGAAGGGGAAGCAGTTCGCGCTCCGCGGCCCCCTTCCGCGCCCGGGAAGACCCCCGGCCACCGGTGATCTCTCCGGTTTTACCGGAGCCGTAAATCAAGGTCATCAGCTCGCTGCAAGACGGATCTTGTCGGGATGCTGGGTGTGAATTTCAGTAAAAAGTGACGGCCCCATGAGGAAGATGTCGATCTCGCCGGCGACCACGGCCTGACTGAAGACCTCGTAATCCCTGGCCACCACGGCGTGGTAACAAGTTTTTTCTCCAAAAAAATCCTCCCATGTCAATAAACAAGATTTTTTACCCTAACATTTTTTCCTGTGCACTTGCCCGCTCGGAGCCTCCCTGGCAAACGTTGCTGGGAACCAGGGAACCTGGTATGCTGGCCACCGACGGCACGGGATAAGGTGCCAAATCCGGCCTGCCCGCCCAGGAGCCAGAGGAGAGCAACCATGGACAACATCTACCGCGTCGCCGAAAACATTGCCCAGTGGGGGTTGCTGGCCGCCAACTGGTGGCAGCTGGCGGTCATAATTCCGGCGCTGGTCGCCTCCTGGGCGGCGCAACGCGGCCTGAAACGGTGGCTGGAAGTACACAGTCCCGAGGGTGGAGAAGGTTTTCGCCACCTGGCCCTGCGTTCCGCCATGCGGATCGTCTGGCCCCTCAGCCTGTTGTTCTTTGTTTTGGTGGGCCGGGAGGTTCTCAATATTCTGGCCTACCCCCACAACCTGCTGGACCTGGCCGTACCCCTGCTGCTCTCTCTGGCCCTGATCCGCATCCTGCTCTACATGCTGCGCAAAAGCTTTGCGCCGGGCCCGGGACTCAAGGCCAGCGAAAATGTGATCGCCACCGGCATCTGGCTGGTAGTGGGCCTGCACTTGGTGGGCTGGCTGCCGGCCATCCGGACCGGACTCGACGCCCTGGCCATCCGGGTGGGCCAGACCAAAATCTCTCTGTTGTCGGCCCTGGAACTGACCCTGTTCATCGGTCTGGCCATCGTGGTGGCGGTCTGGCTTTCCGGACTGATCGAACGGCAGGTCCTGAGAGTCCGCTATTTAAGTGCCGCCATGCAGGTGGGCCTGGCCAAGTTCGCCAAGTTCTTCCTGATCACCGTCGCCCTGCTGATGACCCTGAACCTGGTGGGAGTCGATCTCACCGCTTTTGCCGTTTTCGGCGGCGCCCTGGGGGTCGGGCTCGGCTTTGGGCTCCAGCGGATCGCTTCCAATTTCATCAGCGGTTTTATCTTGATCATGGACCGCTCGGTCAAGCCCGGCGATGTGATCACGGTGGGTGACAAATACGGCTGGGTTGAGGAGTTGCGGGCCCGCTACATCGTGGTCCGCAACCGGGACGGAGTTGACACCCTGATCCCCAACGAAACCTTGATCACCACCCAGGTGATCAACTGGAGCTTCGGCGACCGGAATGTGCGGCTCAAGATTCCGGTCCAGATCAGTTATGACGATGACCCCGAGCAGGCCATGGCACTGATGCTGGAGGCGGCTAAAACCTCCCCCCGAGTCCTGGCCGATCCGGCCCCGGTGGCCCGCCTGCTGGAGTTTGCCGACAGCGGGATCGCCTTGGAGCTGAGGGTCTGGTTCGGTGATCCGGAGCAGGGTTCAGGCGCGGTCATTTCGGATATCAACCTGTCGATCTGGCGTCTCTTTAAGGAGGCCGGAATCACCATCCCCTATCCCCAACGCGACCTTCATCTCAAAAGTGTGCCTCCAGAGGCCGCTGCCCCATTTGGTAAAAATTAGCTTCCCACGGACCCTGTAGTGTGCTAATAGTTATCAACTTATAATTACATTATCCATCCACCCGCATCGCTATTTTCGGGATAACCGTGAACGGCAAACCAGGAAATCTTTTTGCTCTCGGAGCGGTTACGCTCTATCTTGCCCTGCTTATGGCCATCTCCGCGCCCGCCCTGGCCAATAACACCCTGTCGCAGTCGGCGACCCACGCTAAATCTGACCAAACCGCCAGAAAAAGAGTAAGTTGGACGGTCTTTGCCTACATCGGAGTCGAAAAAACCACCGAGCAGTACCAACCGATCGTCGACTAGCTAAACCGGCAGCTGACCGACTATGAGGTTGAACTGCGGGTTCTGCCCATGGCTGAAATCTTCGCCGGGATCGAGTCCTGTTCCTTTGATCTGGTGGCCACCAACCCCACCCATTTTCTGGTGGTACGGCGGAAGTTTCCCTTATCCGGGGTGGTAGCGACCCTGTTGAACCTGGATAGCGCGGGCAAGATCCAGCGCCAACTCAGCGGTGCCATTGTGGCTCGCGACGACCGCCCCGATTTGAACTCTCTCATGGATATCCGTAATCGGCGGATCGCCGCGCCCAGCCTGGAGCATATGGGGGGCTATCGGGCCCAGGTCTACGAACTGCATCTGGCCGGCATCAACCTGCCGGAAGATATCGACTCCTTACAACTGATCGGGGTGCACCAGGAGGCGATCCGAGCCGCGTTCGCCAGATCCTGCTTAACCTGGTGAGCAACGCCATTAATTCACCCCGGCTGGTTCCTTGTCATCCCCCTGGAGATCAAGCAGAAAACGCCACGCCGGAACAATAGCGATTTTCCCTGCCTCGACCTCGACAATCCCCTCCTCGCCGCGCGTCACAATGATCCCGGAGGCCAGTTGGAGTTCAGCCATGGCCTCGGCCAGGGCCGCGACCTCTCTTTTTCTGTTCTGCGGGTCAGCCAGAGATTCGCACACCTGCACGAGCATCCGGGAACCGTCCTCCAGCCGGGCGATGAAATCCACCTCCCGGCCGGTGCGGGTCCTCACATAGCAGATATCCGGGGTGACCCGGCGCAAGGCCGTGAACACAAGATTTTCCAGCAGATGGCTGGAGTTGACCAGAATCCCCGAGGAAACCGAGGTCACCAGCGAATGATCGATGCAGTAAACTTTCTTGGGGTTGGCGTTGGCCCTGGAGAGGGAGGCATCGAAAATCCGCACAGTGAAGAGGAAGTAGGCGTCCTCGAACCAGGCAAGGTACTCCGAGACCGCCGCCTTGGGCGCCTTGTGTCCCAGCGATTTCAGATACCCCGTAAGGCTGTTGACCGTGTAGAGCGAAGCAATGTTATCCACCAACCGGTGGGCCAGGTCGGTTATTGCCCTGGGGTGGGAAACGTCGTGGCGCTCGACCAGATCGCGGAACACCATCGCATTGAAATATTCCTGATGGGTCTTGATCCGCAGGCGGCGGTCGAGATCAGCCACCTCGGGAAAGCCGCCTCGCTCCCAGAAGTCCTCAAAACCTTTTTGCACCAGCAGCCGAGCCTTGGCGGAAAAAGGGGGGGCACTGGCAATCCTCTGGGAATCGAGAAATTCCCGGAACGAGAAGGGAAACATCTCCCAGGAAAGCGCCCGGCCCCGCATCTGGGTGGCAATCTCCCTTGAGAGCATGTGCGCCGAGGAACCGGTGATATAGACCTCGCACTTCTCGGTGCGCATCAGCCGTTCCACAAAGGGTTCCCAGCCAGGGACGGCCTGGATTTCGTCGAAAAAGCAGTAGATCGTTTCGCTGTTTTTCTTTTCCGGGAAGAGGGCGTAATACGCCTCAAGGATCACCCCCAGGGTCTCGTGCCGCAGGGTGTGCAACCGGTCGTCGAAGAAATTCAGGTAGAGGATATTCTGGCGGGCAACACCGCTTGCCAGCAATCGCTCCATGATCTGGAACATGTAGGTCGATTTCCCGCCGCGTCGCACCCCGATGCAGACCGAGGCTTTGCCCGCCACCGGCGTCAACCCCATACGACGTGGCACCCCGGTGGCCAGCGGCGCTTCCTGGAAGTCCAGAAGTATTTCCTTGAGAATATCGATCATGCCTCACCTGTCCTGGTGCAATGTGCCCCTGAACGAACACTGATCTGGGAATAAATATAGCTGTAAAGCGACATGATTGGTAATTAATTTTTCCACTTCATGGCTGTTTTGCTAATACAGCAGCAAATTTCTTGACATCCACCCCGGCTTGAAGGCCGGTGTGAATGTCAACGCCTCGCAATCCTCCTTAAGTCGCCCCGGGTGGGGTTAAAGGAACCGGCGATAATCACAGTGAAGGGCGGCCGCCAGCTTTTTCGCTGATTCCTTGCCGATGGGGCGCTTGCCGTTCTCCATTTC
>DSDS01000075.1 GCA_011048585.1 Desulfurivibrio alkaliphilus
AACCCCGCCCGCTCTGATCCTCCGGCTTTCCTCGCGGTCAGCCCGGCAGGGTGTTGCCGCTCATCAGGTTTTCCTCCATATAGCGGAGTTCATCAATTCCCGAGATAACGATCTTGGGGTCGACGGTCAACTCCTCGACCGGCAGCTTTTCGGCATAGTCCACCTGGGAGAGAATATACTTGATGCAGTTGAGCCTGGCCCTTTTTTTGTTGTTGGAGCGGATAATGGTCCAGGGACTCAAACTGCGGTTGGTTTCACTGAGCATCTGAAACTTGCGCACCGTGTAGCTGTCCCACAGCTCCTGGGCCTGCATGTCCACCGGTGAAATTTTGTAAAATTTCAGGGGATCGGTCTGGCGGGCGCTCAGCCGCCGCAACTGCTCCTGCTTGTCCACCGAGAAGAAGAGCTTGATCAGCATGATGCCGTCTTTGACGAGCATTCGTTCCAGCAGGGGCACGTCCTTGAGAAACCGCTTATTCTCCTCATCGGTGCAGAACCCCATCACCGGCTCAACCATGGCCCGATTGTACCAGCTTCGGTCGAAGAGCACGATTTCGCCGGCGTGGGGGAATTCGCTGATGTAGCGTTGGAAATACCATTGGGTCCGTTCGGTGTCGCTGGGCTTTTCCAGGGCAACCACCCGGGCGCCCCGGGGGTTGAGATGCTGCATGATCCGCTGGATGGTGCCGCCCTTGCCTGCCGCGTCCCGGCCTTCGAACAGGATGATAACCCGCATTCCCTGCCGTTTGATATGGGCTTGATACTTGAGCAGTTCGATCTGCAGCTTGATCAACTCCTTTTCATAGGCCAGGGTTTCGTGCTTGACCCAGACTGCTCGGCGTTTATCATCCCAGACCTCCCGCTGGCAGGCGGTCAACTTTTTGCCGTTGCCCTTGTCCTTGTTTTTCAGGGCGGTCATTTCGTTGAGGGTGGGGTTATGCTTCTTCGGCTCGGCGGCCTCTTCCCGGTGTTTTTTTTTCTCTTTCTTGGCCATGGTCACGGAGTCCTTTGGGGGGGCGGTTGTGGAGAGATCACTCCCGGTCAGCTCAGAAACTTGCCATATTGTTTGAACTCCTGCTGCATGTTTTTCAACTCCCGGTCTCCGGGGATGACGACGTCGGGGTTGGGGGTGTAGTCCAGTTTGCGGTTGCGGCCCCGGTAACGGACCCGTCCCAGGATCAGCTTGATGGTTTCCAGCCGGGCCAGATGTTTGTCATCGGAGCGGACGATGAACCACGGGGTTTTCGGGGTATGGGTTTTCTTGAGCAGGAGGAATTTTTTTTTGGTGAATTCATCCCAGAGTTCCTGGGCCTGGAGGTCCACCTCGCTGAGCTTCCACTGGCGGAGGGGGTCGTTTTTCCGCCGTTCAAAACGGCGCTGCTGTTCCTCCTTGGAAACGGAAAAGTAGAGCTTGATCAGAATGGTTTTGCCGCCGTCATCGAGAAAATTTTTCTCGTAGGTAACCACTTTTTTCATAAAGCGCCTGTACTGCTCGTCGGTACAGAACCCCATCACCGGCTCCACCATGGCCCGGTTGTACCAGCTTCGGTCAAAGAGCACGATTTCGCCGGCGTGGGGGAATTGCTGAATGTAGCGTTTGATGTGCAGCTCGGTCTTCTGGTCGGAACTGGGCTTGCCCAGGGCCACCACCCGGTAGCGTTTCTCGTTCATATAGCGGGTGACCCGGCGGATGGTGCCCCCCTTGCCCGAAGCATCGCGGCCGTCGAAGAGGATGATCATCTTCATGTTGTTTTTTTCAAGATGCCGCTGCAGCTTGATCAGCTCGGCCTGGTAAGGCTTCAACTCTTCGTTGGCGTAGTATTCCAGCAGAATCTCCCGGATCAGGCGATCCTTGTCCTGCCGTTTCATCAACTCCATGATCTTTTTGACCCGGCCTTCCACGCTCATGGCCTTGATCTTGGAGTCCATCCGGCCCACCGCCCGCTGGATGGCGCTGGTGGAGGTCAGAGAAGATTTCTTGATTTTGGGGCCGATGAACGGATCCAGCTCCGTCGGCCCGGCTTCCCCCTTCCGGGGCGCGTCGTTTGAGTCGCTTGCCGCCATATAAAAACCTATAAGGCCTCCGCCTTGCAGAGATTCTTTTTCCGGCCGGCCACCCGGCCGCACTTGCGGCAGAGATATTTGCCTTTGCCGACCAGGGCTTTATACTCCTTAAGGGAGTCGGTCAGGAAATCGCCTTTGGCCAGTTTGCAAAGCTTTTTGTCCAGCTCTTTATCCTTCTTACCTTTGTTGTCATCGCCCATGGTCGGGTTCTCCCTGTTAACGGTATTTATTTTAAAGCCCGGTGTTTTGCCGGGGGCAAGGCAAGCTCCGTCACCTCTGCGCAATGGTCGGGTGATGAGCTGATTCATATAATTTTGTCGGCCAGGAGCAGAACCCAGACACAGCCAGCATTGAGCAGGGCGATCAACACGGCGGCCGAGCCCATATCCTTGGCGCGGCCGGCCAGGGGGTGGTACTCATTGCCCTGACGATCCACCACTGCCTCGATGGCGCTGTTGAACAGTTCGGCCAGCAGGACCAGCAACAGAGTACCCAGAAGCAGGGCTCTTTCCAGGCCGGAAGCGCCCAGCCAGAGGGCGGTGGGAGCCAGGATCAGGCAGAGCGTGACCTCTTGACGGAAGGCCGCCTCTCCCGCCCAGGCGGCCCGCAGTCCGGCCAGGGAATAGCCCAAGGCCCGCCATAATCTGGTCAATGGCGCCCCTGTCTTTTTGCGGGTTGTCTTTCCGGGGTGGCTCGTCTCTGAACTCGGCATTCCACACTCTCCCTTCTTCTCCATTAGCCTAGCTGATAATTACCTGGAAATAAACCTTTTTTTTATTAATCAAAAACAGATCAACCCCCCATAAAATCAGAACAATCATTGGCTAATCTCCATGGTGTGGTTGCCCCGATTTGGTTGGCCCGGCCGGATCGATACCGGCATGGTCGCGATCAGGATCAACATCAATCTCTTAAGGAGGCGGCTGATGCAGCAACACACCTTTCGCACCATCTGGCTATCGGACACCCATTTGGGCAGCAGGGGAGCCGACGGGGAAGCTCTTTGCCGGTTTCTGGAGCGGACCGAATCCCAGTACCTTTACCTGGTGGGCGATATCATCGATCTCTGGAAAGTAAGGCGAGGCTGGCACTGGCCGGCGGTCAACGACCGGATCGTGGAGCTGATTCTGGCCAAGGCCGGCAACGGCACCATGGTTTTCTATATTCCCGGCAACCATGACGGAGCCCTGCGGGATTACGTGGGAGGCTCCATCGGTGGTGTTGAATTACGGGCCGACGCGGTGCATGAAACCGCCGCCGGGCTGCGGCTCCTGGTCAAGCATGGCGACGAGTTCGACTGCGTGACCAATAACCGTCCCTGGTTGGCCCGTTTGGGCGGTTACGCCTATGACTATCTCTTTTGTCTCAATCGGTTTTATAATGGCGGCCGGCGGCTGCTGGGCCTGGAGTACCGGTCGCTTTCGGCCTGGCTGAAAAACCTCGCCAAACGGGCGGTGAATTTCGTCGGCCGCTTCGAGGAGACGGTGTTGGCCGAAATTCGCCGCCGGCGGGTTTCGGGCCTGATCTGTGGCCATGTCCACCATGCCGTCATTAAAGAGATGGGCGGTTTTTTTTACGGCAATATCGGCGACTGGGTGGAGAGTAATACCGCCCTCACCGAGAATCGTGCCGGTGATCTCGCCCTGGTCCGTTGGACCGCGGCTGGACTGCAGCCCTTGCCGGTGACCGCGGCCGTGTCGGTAAAGGCCCCGGCTGGAGGGCTTCCCGGCCAGGGCCCGGGGGCCGTCTCCGCGGTCAGGCCGGTTGCCGCCCGGGAAGTCTCTTCCGGGCTGGCTCCGGCCCTTGACTGAGGGCGACGGCCATGAGAATAGCCATTATCAGTGATGCTTGGCACCCCCAGGTCAACGGGGTGGTGACCACCCTGACCCGCACCATCGCCCAGCTGGAATCCTGGCGGCATCGGGTTTTTGCCGTTACCCCCAATCTTTTTCAGACCCTGCCCTGTCCCGGTTACCCGGAGATACCGCTGGCCCTGCTGCCTTACCGCAAAATGGTCCGGGTGCTGGATAATTTCCGGCCCGAGGCCATCCACATCGCCACCGAGGGACCTTTGGGTTGGGCCGCCCGCCGCTATTGCCGGCGGCGAAAGCTGGGGTTTACCACCTCCTATCACACCCGGTTTCCCGAATATATTCGTTTGCGGCTGCCGATTCCCACCTCCTGGTCCTATGGGGTCATGCGCCGCTTCCATGGCCCCGCCGCCGCCACCATGGTGGCGGGTGCCCCCTTGGCCGCCGAACTGGCCGGTTACGGCTTTGGTCCCCTGAAAATCTGGTCCCGGGGGGTGGATACCGAGCTGTTCCGGCCCCGCGATAAAGAGTTCCTCGCCGCTCCCCGACCCGTTTACCTTTATGCCGGGCGGGTGGCGGTGGAGAAGAACATTGAAGATTTTCTCCGCCTGAAGCTGCCCGGCAGCAAATATGTGATCGGCGACGGCCCCGCCCTGGCCCGGTTGCGGCGGGAGTATCCCGAAGTTGTTTTTCCGGGCTATAAAAAGGGGGAGGAGTTGGCCGCCCATCTGGCGGCGGCCGATGTTTTCGTCTTCCCCAGCCGTACCGATACCTTCGGCCTGGTGATGCTGGAAGCCATGGCCTGCGGGGTTCCGGTGGCGGCCTACCCGGTGCCGGGCCCGGCCGGTTTGGTCGTTAACGGGGAAAACGGCTACCTCAACCGCGACCTGGCCCGGGCCGCCGACGCCGCTCTGGGGGTTAGCCCGGAGTCTTGCCGGAAATTCGCCGGCCAATTTTCCTGGCACTCCTGCACCCGCCAGTTTCTGGACAATCTGCACCGATTGCCCTCCGGAGCCTGATGGTTTCAGCTCAGGTTCATTTATTGCCCCGGCTCACAGCCGGTCTTTTCGGCGGTTAGATTTTTAAGTTCCAGGGTGGCGAATTTTTGTGGTGAAGTTTTGGCTTTTTTTTTCAGCTCTGCCAAAATGGTGAAAATCTCCTCCAGGGAGCAAAAACGCACCCCCCGGGAGATGGTGAGCATGGCGGCACTCACCGAAAGCAGGGGGAAGCGGCGAGGGCGCCCCTCCCGATCCTGTCCCTTGATGTAGCCGTTTTTCTGGTCCTGAAAATTGTAGATGCTGACCACGTCCGAGGCAAAACGTTGGCATAACCCAAGGACAATTGTCCGGCAATGGGATACGGTGATATTATCGCGGTCCAGCTTAAACCCCAGAAAGAAATCATCTCCCCCCACATGGCCGACAAAGCAGCGAATCCGGTTGGCCGTTTCCTTGAGGATATCGGCAAACATCAGAATGGCGCGATCACCGTTGCGTAAACCGTACTTATCGTTGAACGGCTTGAAATTGTCGAAGTCGAAATAGCAGTAGACGTAGATATGGGCGCCGTCGCTGTTGCCCTCCGAGACAAACCGGCTGACCTGGAAGTTGCCGGGCAGCTTGGTCAGGGGATTCTGGTCCCGGGCCTCTTCAAGATTTTTTTCAAAGAGCAGTCTGAGCAGGGCGTTGGCGCTCAGGAAGCCCCGGTATTTGCCGTCGTCGGTGACCAGGGTGCCTTCACAATCCGGATTGAGGGAGAAGATCTCCAGGATGTTTTCCACCCTGGTCCTGATCTCGGTCACCGGAATCCGGGATATGAACTGGGTGATGTTGCCGGTGGCGGTGGCCCGGTTGCGGAGGATATCCTTCCCGAAGGGGGAGTAGACGTACTCCTTGAGGTCTTTCTCCCGGATCACCCCCACCGGTTCATGCTTTTCGTTGACCACCGGAAAGAGGGAGTTGCCCTTGTTGCAGCGAAAGGTCTCGAAAACCTGGTCCATGGGAATCAGTTGCCGGCATTGGTCATAAAGGGCGATGGGGCGAATGATTTCGACCTGCTGCCGAATCCGTTCATGGTCGTGGTTGACCTGGCGCCGGCTGCGTTGCTGTAGATCCATTATCAGGGGGTAAGTTTCGAGAATTTCAGAGCTTTTTACGGTTGGCTTCTGAATGAGATAACCCTGGACGTAGTCGCACCCAACCTGATGGCAGGCGTAGAAATCCGCAGCCTCCTCCACCCCCTCGGCAATCACCGCGTTACCCAGGGTTCGGGCCATG
>DSDS01000154.1 GCA_011048585.1 Desulfurivibrio alkaliphilus
GCGATCAGCCAGGCTTACGTACACGGGGTACGCGGCGCTTGGCCGCTTGCCCGAACCTGCGGCACTGCTTAACGATTACAGCCCGTTAAATCGACAAGTTGTTGACCATGGTGAACGGATACGGACAGAGAACCGTTCTGTAGGGGAAAAACCCGCCATTATTTCCGGCGGCGGGCCTCTTCGTAGAGATCACGTCCCCGCAGATCGTTGATCACCACCGCCGGAAAACCTTCAATCTCGAAGCGGAACATCGCTTCGGCCCCCGCGTCGGCAAACGCCACCACCTCGCTCTTCCTGATGCAGCCGGACAGCATTGCTCCGGCCCCGCCGATGGTGGCCAGATAGATGGCGCCATGACGGACCATCGCCGCCCTGACCTCCGGCGAGCGCGGCCCCTTACCCATGGTGGCCCGCAGGCCCAGCCCCAGCAGACGCGGGGTATAGGCATCCATCCGATAGCTGGTGGTGGGCCCGGCCGCCCCGATTACCCTTCCTGGCCGGGCCGGCGTCGGTCCCACATAGTAAAGCAGTTGCCCGCGCAGATCCACCGGCAGGGGAGCCCCCTCCTCAAGCAGGGCGCAAAGCCGACGATGGGTCTGATCGCGGCCGGTATAGATCTCGCCGCTGAGACTGACCAGCTCCCCCGTTTCGATGGCAGCCAGCTCGTCGGGCTCGAACGGGACCCGCAGGGCCCGCAGATTACGAAAAAAGCGCGGCTCGGTAGGCGATTGTGACATCAGAGTACGATCTCCTTGTGGCGGTGAGCGTGGCACTGGATATTCACCGCCACCGGCAGGCTGGCAATATGACAAGGAAACAGCTCGAGGTGGACCGCCAGGGCAGTATTTACCCCCCCCAGCCCGTGAACCCCCGACCCTTGTTCATTGATCTCCAGCAGCATTTCCGCTTCCAGGTCGGCCACGTCGGAGCGGGGATGAGAGCAACCCAAGGGGCGGCAGAGGGATTTTTTGGCCAGATAGGCCGCTTTCTCGAAGCTGCCGCCCACCCCAACCCCCACCAGTACCGGCGGACAGGGATTGGAACCGGCGGCCACCACCTGCTCCACCACATAGCGGATGATGCCGGGTTTACCGGCCGAAGGCGGCAACATGGCCATGGCGCTCATGTTTTCGCTGCCGCACCCCTTGGGCAGGAACCGCAGGGTCAGGGCATCACCGGCCACCAGTTCAAGATGAATCACCGCCGGGGTGTTATCGTTGGTGTTACGGCGGGTCAGGGGATCGCAGACCGAGTTACGCAGAAATCCATCCCGATAGCCTTGTCGCACCCCCTCCTGGATGGCCGCCTCCAGATCGCCGCCCACCCGAACTTCCCGGCCCAGCTCGACAAAAACCACCGCCAGGCCGGTATCCTGACAAATCGGAATCTTCTCCCGGCTGGCAATATCGCTGTTGCTAAGCAACAACTCCAGCACATTGCGGGCCAGTTCCGACGACTCCCGGTCCCGGGCAGTCAGCAGGGCCTCCAGGGTGTCCGGCTCCAGATCACAGGCAGCAGCCATGGCCAACTCCCGTACTGCGGCGGTAACCGCACTCTCTGCAATAACTTTCATGTTAATCATCATCCGCCTGACGCCGGCTGCGCAGCGCCAGACTCTGTTGTTTAAAATTGTGCTGGACCATTTTTTCCCGGTCCTCCTCCATCACCAAGGCGAATTCAGAGCCGATCCGGTAGATGGCTCGACCCTGGTGTTCACCATCCTGTTCACATTGGGTGACCCGGGCAAAAAAATAGAGATAGGTATATGAGGGCAGCAGGGCCAGGTGAATCTCGACCAAGTCCCCGGGGGTGAACTGCTCGAAGGAGAAGAAGGCGATCCCCCGCCCGCTGATGCTCACCTTCTGCAGCTTTAAAGCATCAAAGAGGCTCCGCTCACCCTTGACCCTTTTAAGCAGGATATTGAGCTTATTATCCAGGTGTTTGAGAAAGTCGGCCAGGTCCGGATCCCGGTTCCGCAGCCTCTCCAGGGCGGTATGGGCACCAATATAGAGCTGAATCTCCCCCAGACCCTCTTGGGTATAAATAGAGATCCCCTGCTGGTAATCCTCGGCAATCTCCGCGAACTTTTCCGGGGTTACCTTCTTGTAAGCCAACAACACTCGATCGGTGGCCCGCACCGCCCCTCTCCGATTCCGCCCCTCAGCCATCATTCGCCCCCCCGCCTGTGAAATGTCACCGTCCCTCCTCCAGCTCCAGCAGTTCCCTGAACCCTTCAAAGGCCCGCACATCGGCCCCCGGCTTAATTCTGAACTCCACCCGACGATTGGCGGCCCGGCCCGCAGCGGTATCGTTGGCAACCAACGGCTGGCCGTCGGCATAGGCCACCGCCGAGATCCGGTCCCGGGGGATATCGTACCGGGAAGTGAGGTATTCCACCACCCCCACCGCCCGGGCCGAGGACAACTCCCAGTTGGATGAAAATGGTGCCCCTGGGCGCAGGGGCACATTGTCGGTATGCCCCCCCACCATCATGCTGGCACTGGACTCCACCAGGATCGGGCCCAGTTTATCCAGCAGCCGTTTGAAATCGGCTTTGATTTCGGCCCGGCCCAGGTCGAAGGCCACCGAATCGCGAATCCGGACCAGTACCTCCCCGGCCTCCCCATCCTCGATGGTCACCAGCCCCGCATCTTCCAACTCCCGGAACATCTGCTGTATCGGTTTTTTGATATCGAAGGGCACCGTATCAAACACGGTGGCGATGATCTTTTCGGCCCGGGGAACGTGGTGGGCCGGGGTGATGGTCTGGACCCCGAAGGCCCTCTGGATGGAGCCGGTCACCTTGAGGAAGCTGGGCTCATCCAGGGTGGAAAAGGAGAGGATCAGCACCAGAAAACAGAGCAGCAGCAGGGCGATATCGGCAAATGTGGTCATCCACAGCGGGGCCCCGGGCGGCTGGGGAGGCGGCTTTTTGATCCTCTTTTTAGCCATCCCGTCGACCTACCTTTTTTCCATGACGTTTTTCCGATCCTTGGGCGGCAGGAAGGTCTCCAGGAACTCCTCCATCACCCGGGGATTGAGCCCCTTGAGGATCCCCAGAACCCCTTCAATGATCAACTGACGGTTGCGCTCCTCCTCCTGACTGCGCAGAACCAGTTTGTCGGCCAGGGGGATAAAGAGAAAGTTGGCCAGTACCGCGCCATAGAGGGTGGTGAGCAGGGCCACCGCCATGCCGGGGCCGATGGCGGAGGGATCACTCATGTTGGAAAGCATCTGCACCAGTCCCACCAAGGTGCCGATCATACCGAAGGCCGGGGCCGAGGCCCCCATGCCGTTGAAAACCTGCTGCCCCACCTGGTGGCGGGCCAGGGTCAGTTCCACCTCTTTCTGCAGAACCTCCTCGATAAATTCCGATTCATGGCCATCGACACAGTACATAATCGATTTTTTGAGGAATTTGTCGGTGATCGGTTGCTGTTCCAGCACGATCAAACCATTTTTACGGGCCACATGGGCCAGGCTGACAATCTCGGCGATTACCTCCTGAGGGTTGTTCAACCGCACGGTAAAGGCGTTCATCGCGATCTTGAACGAATTGACCACATCGGCGATGCTGAAGCGGATCAGGGAGGTGGCCAGGGTCCCACCGACCACGATCAGGATCGAGGGGAGGTTGACGAATATGCCGGGGGCGTCCCCAAGCAGGATCGCCCCAACCAGCAGCACCGAGCCTAAAACCACTCCGATTAAGGTTGCTAAATCCATATATAGCCGCGTCCTTTCCGCTGTTTCTTTGCCTGAAGGGGCGACCCGGGCCGCCCGCCCCACCCACTCGGCTTACTTATCGGCCGGCGGGCCTTTTCCTTCAATCAACGGCCCGAAAGAGTGTTCAGCGGCGGGAAAAACTCCTCGCTCAACCTCGTCCCTGAAGGAGGCCAGAGCCGCGCCGGCCTGTTCGGCCAGGGTGGCGTACTGTTTGGCAAACCGGGGCACAAAGCGGTCGAAAAGACCCAACAGATCGTGGGTGACCAGCACCTGGCCGTCGCAGTACGGTCCGGCCCCGATCCCGATGGTGGGGATCGAAACCGCCGCGCTGATCCTTCGCGCCAGCAGGGCCGGCACGCACTCCAGCACCAGGGCAAAGGCTCCGGCCTCGGCCAGGGCCTCGGCGTCATGCAGCAACCGTTCCGCCGAACCGTCGTCCCGCCCCTGGACCTTGAACCCCCCCAGTTGGCCGGCGGTCTGGGGGGTCAAACCGATATGCCCCATCACCGGAATTCCGGCCCGCACCACCGCCGCCACGGTGGCGGCAATCCGCGCCCCCCCCTCCACCTTGACCGCCGCGCAACCGGCCTCTTTCAAAAAACGGCCGGCGTTGGCAATCGCCGACTTTTCATCAACCTGGTAGGAGAGAAAGGGCATATCCCCGATCAGCAGGGTGTTTTTAACCCCCCGCCGCACCGCCCGGGCGTGATGGATCATCTCCGCCATGGTCACCGGCACCGTGGAGTCGTAACCCAAGGCCACCATCCCCAGGGAATCGCCCACCAGAACCAGGTCCACTCCGGCCCGGTCGACCAGGGTACCGAAGGCGGCGTCATGGGCGGTGAGCATGGTGATCTTCTCTCCCCGCTTCTTCTTGGCCAGTAGATCGCAAACGCTCTTCACGGCAACAACCATTCCGTCACTCTCCTTGGGGGAAAGGTTTAAGGGGCCCGGCCTCCTCAAAGAGCCCCCGACTCCGCTCCTGGCCGTTGCCGTCGTTACGGAACACCCGACCGAAATGCTCATAGGCGGCCCGGGTGGCCATCCGGCCCCGGGGAGTGCGGATCAGAAACCCGGCCTGGATCAGGAAGGGTTCATAGACATCCTCCAGGGTGTTTTTCTCCTCGCAAACCATGGTGGCCAGGGTCTCCAGGCCGATGGGCCCGCCCTGGAACCGGTCGATCAGGGCCAACAGGATCCGGCGATCCATCTCGTCAAAACCAAGATGATCGACCCCCAGCATTGATAGCGCCTGATCGGCCACCAGGGCGGTGATCCGCCCCTGGGCTTTAACCTCGGCAAAATCGCGCAGCCGCCGCAGCAGCCGGTTGGCGATCCGGGGGGTGCCCCGGGAGCGGCGACCGATCTCGAGAGCCCCGCTCTCGTCCATCGGTACCCCCAGCAATCCGGCCGATCGCTTGACGATGGCCACCAGCTCCTCGGGGCTGTAAAAATCGAGCCGCAGGGCCAGGCCGAAACGGTCCCGCAATGGAGGGGTCAACAGGCCGGTCCTGGTGGTGGCCCCCACCAGGGTGAAACGGGGCAGCGACATCTTGACGCTGCGGGCGCCCGGCCCCTGGCCGATCACCAGGTCCAGCTCATAATCCTCCATGGCCGGATAGAGGATCTCCTCCACCACATGGTTCAAACGGTGGATCTCGTCGATGAAGAGAACGTCCCCTTCCTGGAGGCTGGTGAGGATGGCGGCCAGATCGCCGGGCCGCTCGATCACCGGCCCGGAGGTGACCCGAATGGCGGCCCCCATCTCGTTGGCGATCACATAGGCCAGGGTGGTTTTGCCCAGCCCGGGGAAACCGTGGAACAGGGTGTGGTCCAGGGCCTCATTGCGCCCCTTGGCGGCGGCAATGGCGATGGCCAGGTTCTCCTTGAGCTTCTCCTGGCCGACGTACTGACTCAAGAGCTTGGGGCGCAGGTCGGCATCGGGAAAATCTTCCGGGACGACGGCGGGACTGACCAGACGCTCTTCCAGATTCATGCCAGGGACCTCAGGGTGACGCGCAGCAGTTCATCGAGGGCCACGGTGGCCGCCCCCTCCTCCCCCAGTTGCCGCCGCACCTCGGCCAGGGCGGCCCGGGCCTGAGCCGGCAGATAGCCGAGATTGAGCAGGGCGGAGAGGGCGTCTTGAAAAGCCGGTTCGGCAAACTCGGCCGTCGCCCCCTCGGTGGCGCGGCTGGCCCAGGTGGTCCGCGAATCGACGGCCGGGAAGAAATCGACCTTGTCCTTCAACTCCAGGCAGAGCCGCTCGGCGGTCTTTTTGCCCACCCCGGGGAGCTTCTTCAAGCCGGCGATATCATCGGTGGCGATCGCCCGGCTGAGCAGATCGGGCGTTGCCTCGGCCAGAATATTCATCGCCAGGCGCGGACCCACCCCGGAGACCCCCAGCA
>DSDS01000145.1 GCA_011048585.1 Desulfurivibrio alkaliphilus
GCAGCGCGTTGTTTCGCGCCTGTTCAATCGCCTTGTTGCCCCTGGCTTTGGCGCTGGCAACTCCCTTTCTTGCTGCCGCGCGCTGTTTATCCGGCCCGGTTGCCCCCGCGCAGCGGGGGCAACAAGTAATTCTACAGTTTCTGGATATCACCCGATGACACCAGGGCGACATCTTGGTTTTTCGGCCTGACGCGTCGACACGCAGGTTCTGTGCGCCGTGCCTATCAGCCTTATTTGGCAAACTAATTCATAAAAAAATCCTTAACAACTCATTTTTGGTCGCTGTATCACTTTTCCGCATATTACCAATTTCGTGTGGAATAAAGAGTTTTAGGAGAGCTCCCCCATGCTTCCTCTTGCCTCTGCTCTGCGAGCACGTTTCGAGAAACTGTTGTCGGCCGGTGGCGTTCCAGAGAAGACGTGGTCGTTTTATCTGAAGTGGTTACGTTTCTATCTGGATTATTGCGGTAAATACAAAGTCCCCGCCGAACGGCGGGAGAGCCTGCCGCTTTTTCTTCGGAAACTGCAGGAGAAGAAAGTGGCCCCCTGGCAACAGGAGCAGGCGTCACAAGCCGTTGCCTGGTATTATCGCCTGGTTTCCGGGACGAAACCAGTTTCGTCGCCGGCCCCGGTGCCTGCGACCAAGCCGGCGCGTCCAAAACCGGCAAGTTCGACGGGGGCTTCCTGGCAAGCCGAGTTCACCGGCCTTACCCGGGAGATCAAGCTCCGCCATTATTCCCCCAAAACGCTCAGCACCTACACGCTCTGGCTGCGCAAATTTCAGGCCTTTGTCCGCAGTAAACCGCCGGAAACGCTTGCGGTCGCCGACGTTAAGGAGTTCCTGAGCTGGCTGGCGGTCAAGCGTCAGGTGGCGGCCTCTACCCAGAACCAGGCCTTCAATGCCCTGCTCTTTTTCTTCCGCCATGTTTTGGGGCGCGAATTCGGTACCGTTCACGACGGCAAGGGGCAGAAGGATCGAACGGTGCCGCTGCCCCGGACCCTCATCCCAGCCATGCACGACCATCTGGAAACCTTGAAAATACTGCACCAGCGTGACCTGGCCCGCCAATACGCCGGGGTTTTCCTGATGAACTCTCTGGACAAAAAATACCCCAACGCGGCCCGGGAGTTTGCCTGGCAGTGGTTCTTCCCGGCCACATATTTGACCAAGGTGCCGGCTACCGGGGAGTACCGCCGCTACCACCTCCATGAAACCCAGGTCCAGAAAGCCATCAAAAAAGCGGTGACCGAAGCGCGGCTTGGCAAGCGGGCCTCGGCCCATACCTTTCGCCACAGCTTCGCCAGCCACCTGCTCCAGGCCAACTACGACATCCGCACCATCCAGCAGTTGCTGGGCCACAGCGACCTCAGAACCACCATGATCTACACCCACACCGTCAAGAGCACTACCATCAAAGAGGCCCGCAGTCCCCTGGACCTGTGAAGCGGGCGGACGCCGGGCGACTCCGATTGCACCGGAGGGGGCGACGAAAAAGGGCCGGGCAAAAAAAATCAGATGGGTTATATTGATCGGCTTACCAAGTTTTGAACCCTGTCCCGGCAACGGGAAAACGGCCCCGGAAAAAAGAGCGAGGAACTTAAGTGATGCTTGCCCGGATCGAGGTCGGCCTGAAAAGCCGGCTCAATGACCCCTTCGGCGAAGCGACCCGCAAACGGATCGCCGCCGACCTTAAACTGGCGGTGGATCAAGTGCGGACCCTCAAGGTCTTCACCGTCGAGGCGGAAATCAGCCCGGAACAGTTGCAGGCGGTGGCCGCCGGCCCCTACTGCGACCCGGTGACCCAGGATTTTGCCGTCGCCGCCTCCCTGGCCCTGAGCCAGGAAATTTCCTTCGACTGGTGCATCGAGGTCGGCTTCCGACCCGGCGTCACCGACAACGAAGGGCGCACCGCCGCCGCCGCCCTGGAGCTGCTGCTGGGCCGCAAACTGGCCAAGGGCGAAGCGGTTTACACCTCCACCCAGTACCTGCTTGGCGGTAAATTGGGCCGGGAGGAGGCGGAAACCATCGCCGCCCGCCTGCTGGCCAACGAACTGATCGAGCGCTTTACCGTCCTCTCCCGGGAGGAGTTCACCGCCCAGGGCGGAGTGGCGGCCCATGCCCCCAAGGTGGTGGGCGGCGAACAGATCAAGGTGCTGGAGATCGACCTCAACGTCGATGACCAGGAGCTGATGCGGATCAGCCGCGACGGAGTGCTGGCCCTGACCCTGGAGGAGATGAAACTGATCCGCGACCACCTGGCCGATCCGGCGGTGCTGGCCGAGCGCCGAAACCGGGGTCTGGGCGAGAAGATCACCGATGTCGAGCTGGAGGTCCTGGCCCAAAGCTGGTCGGAACACTGCAAACATAAGATCTTCAACGGCGACATCCATTACGAGGATACGGTCAGCGGCGAAACCACCCTCTTCCACAGCCTCTTTGACACCTTTATCCGCAACCCCACCGCCGAGATCAGGCGGCGGCTGGGCGCCAACGACTGGTGCCTCTCGGTCTTCAAAGACAACGCCGGGGTGATCAGCTTCAACCAGGAGTGGAACGTGGCTTTCAAGGCCGAAACCCACAACAGCCCCTCGGCCCTGGACCCTTACGGCGGCGCGCTCACCGGCATTGTCGGGGTCAACCGCGATCCCTTCGGCACCGGGATCGGGGCCAAGCTGATCTGTAACACCAACGTCTTCTGTTTCGCCTCGCCCTTCCACGACGAGCCCCTGCCCGCCCGGCTGCTGCATCCCAAGCGGATCTTCGAAGGGGTGCGGCTGGGGGTTGAGCACGGCGGCAACAAGAGCGGCATTCCCACGGTCAACGGCTCCCTGGTCTTCGACCAACGTTTCGCCGGCAAGCCCCTGGTCTTCTGCGGCACGGTGGGGATCATGCCCGCCCTGGTCAACGGCAAACCCTCCCAGGACAAGAAGGCCAACCCCGGCGACCTGATCGTGATGACCGGCGGCCGGATCGGCAAGGACGGCATCCACGGCGCCACTTTCTCTTCCGAGGAGTTGCACGAGGGCTCGCCGGCCACCGCCGTCCAGATCGGCGACCCGATCACCCAGAAGAAGATGTTCGACTGCCTGCTCAAGGCCCGCGATCTCGGCCTTTACACCGCCATCACCGATAACGGTGCCGGCGGCCTCTCATCCTCGGTGGGCGAGATGGCCCAGGACACCGGCGGCTTCAAGATCCACCTCGACCGGGCCCCCCTCAAATACGCCGGCCTCCAGCCCTGGGAGATCATGATCTCTGAAGCCCAGGAGCGGATGACCTTGGCGGTATCCCCGGCCAAGATCGAGCGGTTCCTGGCCCTGTGCGCCAAGATGGATGTGGAGGCCACGGTGCTGGGCGAGTTCACCGCCGAGAAAAATTTTCACGTCCTTTATCAGGATAAAACGGTGGCCTGCCTGGGGATGGATTTCATCCACAAGGGCCTGCCCCCCATGCAGATGGTCGCCCGCTGGACCCCACCGGTTCATCCCGAGCCGGAATGGCCGGCCAACCCCGACCTGGGGGCCGAACTGCACGCCCTGCTGGGTCGGCTCAATATCTGCAGCAAGGAGTACGTGGTCCGCCAGTACGACCACGAAGTCCAGGCCGGCAGCGTGGTCAAGCCGCTGACCGGGGCCGAGAACGACGGCCCTTCCGACGCGGCGGTGATCCGGCCCCTGCTCGACTCCTTTGAAGGGCTGGTGATCGCCCACGGCATCTGCCCCCGCTACTCCGATATTGATACCTACCACATGACCGCCTGCGCCATGGATGAAGCGATCCGCAACGCGGTGGCGGTGGGGGCCTCCCTGGAGCGGATGGCCGGGCTGGACAACTTCTGCTGGTGCGACCCGATTCTGTCGGAGAAAACCCCGGACGGCCCTTACAAGCTGGCCCAGCTGGTTCGGGCCAACCAGGCGCTGGCCGCCTATGCCGTCGCCTTCGGGGTGCCCTGCATCTCCGGCAAGGATTCGATGAAGAACGATTACATGGTGGGCAACGTAAAGATCTCCATTCCCCCCACCCTGCTCTTCTCGGTGGTGGCCAAAATCGACGATGTCCGCCAGGCGGTGACCATGGACGCCAAAAAATCGGGCGACTTCGTTTACCTGCTGGGCCGGACCTATCCCGAAATGGGCGCCTCCGAATACGCCGCCCGCCACGGGGGGATCGGCAACCTGGTGCCCAAGGTCGATGCCGCCGCCGCCCTGCGGCGCTATCAGGCCCTGCATCTGGCGATCAAGGCCGGGCTGGTGGCTTCGGCCCACGATCTGTCGGATGGCGGCCTGGGGGTGGCGGCGGCGGAAACCGCCTTTGCCGGCAACCTGGGGCTGGATCTCGACCTGGGGCTGACCGACTGCGAAGGGATCGAGCGGGACGATTTTCTGCTCTTCTCGGAGAGCGCCAGCCGCCTGCTGGTCACCGTGGCCCCCGCCGACGCCGACGCCTTTGAACAGCAGATGGCCGGCACCAGCTGCAGCCGGATCGGGGTGGTGACCACCGAACCGGTGCTGCGGATCTCGGGCCTGAAGGGAACCACCATTATGGTGGAGCGGCTGGAAGATCTGAAGCAAAGCTGGCAGCAAACCCTGGCCTTCTGATATGGAGAGCGCGGTGGATAAAGGGACCATGGTCGCCGAGATCGAAGAGGGGAGCAAAGTTGAAGGGCTCTTCCTGGTCAAGGAGATGAACCGGGGGGAGACCAAGGCCGGCAAACCTTTTCTTCGCCTCAAGGTGATGGACAAGAGCGGGGAGATCGGCGGGCCGGTCTGGGATGATGCCGAGGCCCTGGCCCCCCTCTGCCGGCCCGGCAGCTACCTCCGGATCAGCGGCCAGGGGGATAGCTACCAGGGCAGCCCCCAATTGCGGATCAACCGAATCAGCCCGGTGGATGGGGCCGCCATCGACCCCGCCGACTTCATTCCCGGCGGCGATATCGATCTTAAGCAACTGGCCAAGGAGCTGAACAGCCTGATCGCCGAAGTCGGCGATCCCCATCTCAAGCGACTGCTCAGCGCCATCTTCATCGAGGACCGGGAACTGCGCCGCCGTTTCACCATTGCCCCGGCGGCCAAAACCATGCACCATGCCTATCTGGGCGGGCTGCTGGAACACTCCGTGGCCTTGGGCCGGCTGGCGCTTGCGGTGAGCAGGCTCTACCCCGCCGTCGACCGCGATCTCCTGTTGGCCGGCGCCCTGCTCCACGACCTGGGCAAGACCGAGGAGCTGACCTACGACAACTATCCCTTCGGCTACAGCAACCGGGGCCGGCTGGTGGGCCACCTGGTGATCGGGGCCGAAACCGTGGGGGTGAGGGCCGGGCAGCTCCCCGATTTTCCCGCCGCCCGCCTGGAGCAGCTGCAGCACCTGATCTTAAGTCACCACGGTCGCCACGAATTCGGCGCCCCCACCCTGCCCATGATGCAGGAGGCCTTTATCCTCCACTTCCTCGACGATCTCGACGCCAAGCTCAACTATTTTGCCCGTCTGGGCCGGCAGGTCCAGGAACCGGGCTATCAGTGGAGCGAATACCAGCGCAACCTGGAACGGTTCCTCTATCTCCAGGGTCACCCCCCCGAAGCTCCGGCAAACCCGGACGCCGCCCTACCTATGGAGGCGGAGAAGGATGCCGGCCCCGAACCACCCATCCGCCAAAAGGGCCTGTGGGGCTGATCGGCCACCATGCTCATCCGCTTTTCCCAGATCATCGAACAAAACAAGGCCAAAGAGATGCTGCGACGGGCGGTAATCGGCGGCAAGCTGGCCCACGCTTACCTCTTCCGGGGCACAACCGGGGTGGGCAAACAAAGCCTGGCCCATGCCCTGGCCGCCGCCCTGAACTGTCACAACCTGCCGGTTACGGGGCAACATTCTGACAGTTCAGCCGACCTGGAGGCCTGCGGTACCTGCCCCTCCTGTCGTAAATTCGCGGCCGGCTCCCACCCCGATCTGCTGGTGGTGGAGCCCGACGGTCAGGCAATCAAGATTCAGC
>DSDS01000197.1 GCA_011048585.1 Desulfurivibrio alkaliphilus
GGGGGGAGGAGGTTCCGGCGGGGGCGCGTTTTCGTCGGGGTAAGCTCCCGGCTCTACCTCCGGTACCAGTGTGGTCACCGGGGGCAGGGGACGGAAATAGCTGTTAAAGCCCCAGTAGGCCAGAAAACCCAAAACCAGCAGCAACAGCAGAATGAAAACATGGTTGCCGGTCAAGCTGCGGGGAGCCTCCGCCATATCCTCGGAGGCCAGCAGCTCCTGGATGTTGACCTTATCGGTGGTGGCAGCGGCCGGCAGGCCTTGCTCCTCGATGTGAAGCCGCAGGGCCTGGTCGGGATCAAGTCCCAGGTAGCTGGCGTATATTCTGACAAAACCCCGGGTGAAAACCGGCGCGGGGAGGTGGCGGGAGGGTTTGCCTTCCAGGGCCTCCAGCGAGGAGAGGTGGATCCGGGTCGCCGCCGCCGCCTCTTCCAGGGAAACGCCTTTGGCAGATCGGGCCCGCCGCAGTTTTTCACCCAGATTGGCCTGCCCCTCTCCGTCATGAGGGGAGGAACCGGAGGTTGGACCCTGTTCCGGTCCCGGAGTATCCGGGTGGCGGCGTTTGTGTTGGTTGGAAGTCATGGCGATCCACCTTGAAATTGGCCCATAATGGTTCGGGCCGGCTTACAGCATGATCCTGATATAGGCATCTTCACGCAGGCTGTGCACCCACCTGGTGAATTGCTCTTCCAGGGCCTGGTTGTAGAGCTTTTCCCGGATTTCATCCCTAGCCTCATCATAGGGCCGCTGGGCGTGAAGATCGCCGCGATCGGAGAGAAGCATGAAAAACTGATAACCGGCGGCGGTTTCAATTAACGGGGAGATATCTCCCGGGCTCAGGGTCGGGATCTGCTCAAGCATTACTCCGGCCAGTTCATCGCGGTGGAGAACCCCCAAATCACCGCCGTCGCGAGCCGACGGCAGGTCGGAATAGAGGCGGGCCAGCTCCCGGAAATCCCCCCCGGCCAAAACCTCCTCCCGGGCCTCCTGGGCGCGGCGGCGGGCCTCGGCCCGGCCGGCTGGATCGGCCGTCTGCCAAGTGAATCCCATTTGCAGAATGTGAAAAGCCTCCTCCTGCCGGCGACCGACGTAATTTTCATCATAGTACTGCCTGATCCGGCTCTCCGGAATCACCACCCGCTCCCGCACCTCCAGACTGAGCAGCCGTGACTGCAAAATCTGGGCGCGCAACTCCTTGCGGTAATCGGCCAGGGAGGTGTTAAGCCGCTCCAGATCCCTTTCCAGTTCGGCCATGGTCAGCTGGTTGTCGCTGATGATCCGGGCGATGGCGTCGTCTATCTCCCGTTCGCCCACCTGGATCCCCCGTTTGGCGGCGTGCTGCTCCACCAGCAGCCGGTCAATAATCCCGGCCAGGAGCTGCTGGCGGGCCTCGGTCAGGGCGTTTTCCCGTTCGCTGGCCCTCACCTGGCTCAAAACCTGCTCCTCCACTCCCGCCAATTCCCGGTTGAGCTGCGACAGGGTGATAATCTCGCCGTTAACCTCAGCCACCACCCGATCGATGATTCGCGCCTGGGTCTGACCGGAGCGGACCGACAGCCCCAGCAGCAGACAACAAACCGTAATGATCAGCAGGAGTGGGTGGAGAGGTGAGGAGGAGAGACGGTTCAAGTGGCGCATTATTCCTCTGAACTGGTTGGTTAAACAATAAAAAACTCTAGAAAGAGATATCATCCCCCATGAGCGCGTGCAACAACTTTTTGATTTCATTGAAGAGAGCGGCGGGGGAGGGTTTGGGGGGCAAGGGACAGATCAGCCGGGCCTCCGGGGTGAAACGGATCCCCTTTTTAGGTTGGTTGACCAGGGTCAGAATCCGTTCCGGCGGCACCGGGGTGGAGGCGTGGAAACTGAAGACCAGGGCGGCCGGGCCCTGTTCGAGCTTGCTGACCTTCAGGGCGGCCAGACGGTTTTTCAGGGCGATCACCGCAAAGAGGTTGTCGGCTTCCGGGGGCAGCGGTCCGAACCGGTCGCTGAACTCATCCCGGATGTCGGCCAAGGCGGTATCGTCGGGGGCCGCCGTGATCTTGCGGTAACAGAGGTAACGCTGGTTGACGTCGCTGACATAACTTTGGGGGATGTGGGCGGCGATGGCCAGCTTGATCTCCGGTTCAACCTCTTCCTGGAGCTCATCCAGGTTGGGATCGACCCCGCTCCCTGCGCCGCGACGTTTAAGGTCGATGACAGTTTTCTGCAGCAGATCCAGGTACATGTCGTAGCCAACCGCTGCGATGTTACCGCTTTGCGATTCCCCCAGAATATTGCCGCCGCCCCGGATCTGCAGATCGCTCAAGGCCAGCTTGAAGCCGCCTCCCAGCTCGTTGTAGTCCATCAGGGCTTGGAGCCTGCGCCGGGCTTCGCCGGCTAGATCGTCCAGGGCCGGTACCAGTAGGTAGGCGTAAGCCTGTTGGCTGCTGCGCCCCACCCGCCCCCGCAACTGATAGATCTCCGCCAGCCCCAGCCGTTCGGCCTGGGTGATGATGATGGTGTTGGCGCTGGGAATGTCCAGGCCCGATTCGATAATGGTGGTGCAGATCAGGACATTGATCTCCCGGCGGACAAAGCGGACCATGATCTCCTCCAGCTGCTTGGCCGGCATCTGACCATGGGCCACCGCCACCCTGGCTTCGGGCACCAGCTGTTGCACCCGGGTCGCCACCTCGTGGATGCTTTTAACCCGGTTGTGGACCAGGAAAACCTGGCCGTCCCGGCCCAGCTCCCGGTGGACCGCCTCCTTGATCACCAGGTCGTCGTGGCGGGCGATGAAGGTTTTCACCGTACGCCTCAGCTTAGGTGGGGAACTGATCACCGAAAGGTCGCGAACCCCCAGCAGGGAGAGTTGCAGGGTGCGGGGGATGGGGGTGGCGGTGAGGGTCAGCACATCCACTCCGGTTCGTAATTTCTTCAACTTCTCCTTGTGGGTCACTCCAAAACGGTGTTCTTCGTCGATGATCAGCAGGCCCAGCTTTTTGAACCTGACGTCGGTGGAGAGCAGGCGGTGGGTGCCGATGATGATATCGATCCGACCGGCGGCCAGCTCGGCCACGATCTTCTTCTGTTCACCGCTGCTCCGGAAACGGTTGAGGCTGTCCACCCGCAGGGGAAAACCGGCCAGCCGTTCGCGGAAGGTGGCGGCATGCTGTTCGGCCAGGACGGTGGTGGGCACCAGCACCGCCACCTGGGCGCCATCTTCCACCACCTTGAAGGCGGCCCGCACCGCCACTTCGGTTTTACCGTAACCGACATCGCCGCAGACCAGCCGGTCCATGGGGCGGTCGGAACAGAGGTCGTCCATCACCTCGCCGATAGCCTTGAGCTGGCCGGGGGTTTCATCGAAGGGGAAAGACTCTTCCAGTTCATGGTAGAGCTCGCCGGGGTTGGAGAAACGGTTTCCCGCGGCCAGTTTTCGTTTGGCGTAGAGGTTGAGCAGTTCCCGGGCCACCTGCCAGACCGCCTTTTTGATCCGGTTACGGGTGGCCAGCCAGCTCTTGTCGCCCAGTTTGTCCAGATTGGGTTCCTGGTCGGTGAGCCCTTTGTATTTGCCCACGCTGTTGATCTGGTCCACCGGGATGAACAGTTTGTCATCGCCCCGATAACGGATCTTCAGGTAGTCGTTGGTGATTCCGTTGAGTTCGATGGGGACCAGGCCCTGGTAAGCCCCGATTCCGTGGCGGCGATGGACCACCAGGTCGCCGGGGTTGAGTTCGTCAAAGGTGCCGATCTTCTCACTGGGGGGCTGGCGCCGGGTCCTGCCGGTCCCGGATAGCCGTTCACCGAAGAGTTCGGTCTCCGAGAGGAAGTGGAGCTTGGCGGCGGGCAGGTCGAACCCGCTGCTCAATGGCTGGGGGACCAGGAGCAGGCGGGGAGGGACGGCCGGGGTAGCCGTCGCCTCGGCGGCCACCGGCGGGTGCTCCACCACAACGGGGTCAAGCTGGTGCTGGCTGAGCAGTTCAGCCATGCGGGCGGCGTGACGGGGTGAGCGCGAGGCCAGCAGGACCTGCTCCCCCTGTTGCAGCCAGTCCCGGATCTGGCGGGCCAGGGGAGCGAGCAGGCCCTGCTCGTGGCGTTGCAGGTCGATTTGCTGCTTGAGCAGAACGTGGTTGCCGGTGGGGATGGCGAAGCTTTGGCGCTGGTCGGGTTCCGCGGGAGAGAGGGGCAGGAGGCGGGCTCCCGGCCGCTCGGCAAGTTGTTCCAACAGTTGCCCGGGAGCGAGAAAAAGCTCCTCCGGGGCCAGGGCTGGCTTGGTTGCCGCCACCATTTCCCGGTAGTTGGCCAGCACCCGCTCCCCGTGCAACTCCAGGCTCTGGCATAGGCGAGGATGATCCACGGTGATGATCAGGGTCTCGGCAGGCAGGTAGTTTAAGGGGAAGAGCGCCGCCGGTTGCAGCAGGGGCAGGAAAAAACGGTCGCCGGTGAAGGGGCGGCGGTGGGTCAGGCAATCCCGCAGGCGAACACTCTCCTCCCGCCGCCACTCCCCAGCCTCCTCCAGTCGGCGGAAACGGGTCAGCATCTCCCGGTGGTCGGGGGAGTTGGCGGGGGGGTAGAGGCAATCGGAGGCGGGCAGCAGGACCACCTCGTCCAATTCGCCGATGGAGCGCTGGCTGATGGGGTCGAAGTGGCGGAGGGACTCCACGGTGTCGCCGAAGAAATCCAGGCGCAGGGGGTACTCCTGACCAGGTGAGAAAATGTCGATAATTCCGCCGCGAATACTGTATTCCCCCACCTCCTGGACCAGGGCCACCTGCTCGTAGCCGCCGGCGCTCAACCGCTCCGCCAGTTGCCGGGGATCGGTCTCCTCGCCTTTGATCAGCAGTTCGGCCAGGCCCCCCAGCTGCTCCGGGGGGATGGTTTTGCTGGTCAGGGACTTGATGGAGGCCACCAGAATAAAGGGCTCCCGGGCACTCATCACCTGATAGAGGGCCGCCAGGCCGGCGGCGGTGGTGGCCGGATCGGTCCGGAGCGGGGCGTAGGGCGGGATCTCCGGGTCGGGGTAATGGATCACCGGGCGGTCGCTGAAAAGTTTAAGGTCGGCGGCCAGGCGCCGGCCCTCCTCCTCTTCGGCGCAGAGGGCAAGGAGAGGGGCGCGGGACTGGGCTACCCGGCCGATAAACCAGGCGGCGCTTCCTCCCCGGGGCCCGTAAACCTCCAGGGGGTGAGGCGAGCGCCGCAGCGCGTCAATTAGTTGTTTCATCAGAACCTATAGGGGGCTGATTCCCGAAAACGGGAGCCCACCGACCCGCCCGTTGGTTTTAGAAGACGCCGCCCATGGAGAAATCCCACACCGTTCGTTTCTCGTCATCTTCGGGATCAAGATTGTAACCCCACTCCAGGCGCAACGGACCTAGGGGGGAAAGCCAGCGAAAGCCGAAACCCACACTTTTCTTGAGATCATCGGTCCGCCAGTTTTCAGACTTAGTGTAAACATTGCCGGCATCGAAGAAGATCAGGCCCTTGAGGCCGATCTCCTGGGAAATGGGGAAGATCCATTCACTGTTCATATACCACATCTTTTCGCCGCCGATCCGGTAGAGGTCGTCCTCGGGATCCCGGGGACTGATGGTGGCAGTCTCGAAGCCCCGCAAGGTCCGTAGCCCCCCCAGGAAAAATTTTTCATAAATCGGCAACTTGTCGGTTTCGTTTTCCCGGATGTACCCCATGGAGCCCTTGAGCCGGAAGGTGGTGCTGTTCAGCCAATTGCTCCGGGTTTCCTTGAGCAGGGGGATCCCATCCCAGGGAAAGAAACGGGTGGCGGAACTCTCCAGACGGGAAAAGGCGGTGTCCCCGCCCAGAAAGCCCCCGGCGTGTTTCAGGCCGATA
>DSDS01000124.1 GCA_011048585.1 Desulfurivibrio alkaliphilus
GGTCATTGGGACCCAGTGAGCCGTAAACCTCGTCGGTGGAGACGTGGTGGAAAAGAAAGTCGCCCCCACCCCGCCAGAGCTTTTTCGCCGCCAGCAGCAGCGTGTGGGTGCCGACGATATTGGTTTGAATAAAGGCCTCCGGTCCGGTGATGGAGCGGTCCACGTGGGATTCGGCGGCAAAGTGGACGATGGTGTCGATCTTCTCCCCGGTCAGCAGTTGCTCCACCAGGGGCTGGTCGCAAATATCGCCATGGACCAGACGGAAATCGGCTTCGGCGGGCAGGCCCTCCAGATTGGCCGGGTTGCCGGCGTAGGTCAGGGCATCCAGGACCACCAGCCGGTCCCCGGGATGCTGCCGGGCCCAGTAGTGGACAAAGTTGGCCCCGATAAAACCGGCCCCGCCGGTAATCAGCAATTTACGCATGCTTTCAGCTCCTTTAGCATGGCCCGCAGGCCGTCGCGCCAGTGGCGGGGGGGCAGGCCGAAATCTTGCCAGCTTGCGGTTTTGTCCCGCACGCTGTAGGGCGGGCGGCGGGCCGGGGTGGGGTAGGCGGCGCTGTTGATGGGTTTGATCGCCGCGCTGGTGGGACCGAGGAGGCCCAGTCGCTCTCCCTCCTCCTTGATCGCCACCGCGAAATCGTACCAGCTTGCCACCCCGGCGTCGCTCCAGTGGTAGATGCCCCGCAGCTCCGGGCGCTGGGCCGCCGCCCACAGGGCCTGGGCCAGGGTGCGGGTCCAGGTGGGGGTGCCGATCTGATCGCATACCACTCCCAATTCGGATCGTTCAGCCAACAGCCGGAGCATGGTTTTCACGAAGTTGTGACCCTGGGCTCCGTAGAGCCAACCGGTGCGGATAATCAGGGCCTGGCCGTTGCTGGCCCCCCGCACCTCCATCTCGCCCGCCAGCTTGCTTTGGCCGTAGATATTGAGGGGTCCGGTGGGGGCGGTGGGGCGGTAGGGGGTGGCCTGGTCGCCGGCAAAGACGAAATCGGTGGAGATATGCAGCAGCCTGGCTTTGCCGGCCGCCGCGGCCCGGGCCAGGTTGCCGGCGCCGGTGGCGTTGACCGCGTAGGCCAGCTTCGCTTCCGCTTCGGCCTGATCCACCGCGGTATAGGCGGCGGCGTTGATGATCAGGGCGGGGCCAACGGCGGCCACCGCCCGATTAACCGCGAGCTGATCGGTGATATCCAGTTGCCGGCGGGTCAGGCAGTGCAGTTCGCAGCGGGGCGGGGCGGTATGGCGCAGTTCGTCGGCCGCCTGGCCGCCGGCGCCGGTGATCAGTACCTTCATGGGTAGCACTCCGCCTCCCCCAGGCCGGCCCCGGCCCGGTCCTTGGCCGAGAGCAGGGGAGGGAGGTCCGGCCGCAGCGGCCAGGCGATGGCCAGCTCCGGGTCGTCCCAGCGCAGCACCCGCTCCTCGGCGGGGGCGTAGAACTGGGTGCATTTATAAAGAAAATCCGCCTCGGGACTCAGTACGTAAAAGCCGTGGGCGAAGCCCGGGGGCACCCAGAGCATCCTTTTGTTGGCCGCCGACAGGGTTACCCCCACCCAGCGGCCGAAGGTCGGGGCGTGGCGGCGCAGATCCACGGCCACGTCGAAGACCTCGCCGGCGATCACCCGGGCCAGCTTACCCTGGGGCTGCTTGAGCTGGTAGTGCAGGCCCCGCAGGGTGCCCCGGGTCGAGCGGCTGTGGTTGTCCTGGACAAAGGCAAGATCGAGCCCGGCGGCGGCGAACTTTTCCGCGTGCCAGGTTTCCATGAAAAACCCCCGTTCGTCGCCGAACACCTGGGGTTCGATGAGGATAACCTCCGGAATGGCGGTGGGAGTAAATTTCATGGCCGGCCGATGATCCGCAGCAGGTACTGGCCGTAGCCGCTTTTTTCCAGGGGCCGGGCCAGGGCCGCCAGTTGTTCGTCGTCGATATAGCCCATCCGGTAGGCGATCTCCTCCGGGCAGGCGATCTTCAGCCCCTGGCGATCCTCCACCACCTTGATGAAGAGGGCCGCTTCCACCAAAGACTGGTGGGTGCCGGTGTCCAGCCAGGCGGTGCCCCGGCTCAGGGGTTCCACGGTGAGCCGGTCCCGTTCCAGGTAAGCCTGGTTGACGTCGGTGATCTCCAGCTCGCCCCGGGGTGAGGGCCGGATCTCCCGGGCGATCTCCAGTACCTCGTTATCGTAAAAATAGAGGCCGGTGACCGCGTAGTTGGATTTGGGCTGCCGGGGCTTTTCCTCGATGCTGGTGGCCTTGCCCAGCTCATCAAAGGCGATCACCCCGTAGCGCTCCGGATCCTTGACGGTGTAGCCGAAGATGGTGGCCCCGGCCTCCCGGGTGGCGATACTCTGGAGCCGGCGGGAAAGACCTTCCCCGTAGAAGATGTTATCCCCCAGGACCAGGGTGACCGGGTCGGAACCGACAAAATCGGCCCCGATGATAAAGGCTTGGGCCAGGCCGTCGGGGCTGGGCTGGACGGCGTAGCTCAGGTTCAACCCCCAGGCCTGGCCGTCCCCCAGCAGGTGGCGAAAGGCGGCCTGGTCGCCGGGGGTGGTGATGATCAGAATCTCCCGGATTCCCGCCAGCATCAGGGTGGAGAGGGGGTAGTAGATCATCGGTTTGTCGTAAACCGGCATCAGTTGCTTGCTCACCGAATGGGTGAGCGGATAGAGCCGGGTGCCGGAGCCCCCGGCCAGGATAATCCCCTTGCGCATGGTCACATGGCCCCCTTGGAAAACAGAACGGCGGGAATGGTCTTGAGCAGGATCTTGATGTCCAGCCAGAAGGACCACTTTTCGATATATTCCAGGTCGAGGGCCAGCCACTGCTCAAAGGTCAGGTCGCTGCGGCCCGAGATCTGCCAGAGGCAGGTAATTCCCGGTTTGACGCTGAAGCGCTTGCGCTGGATCCCCCGGTCGAACAGGTCCACGTCCCGGATCGACATGGGCCGGGGGCCCACCAGGCTCATCTCGCCGCGCAGCACGTTGAACAGTTGGGGCAGCTCATCCAGGCTGGTTTTGCGGATGAAGCGACCAACCCGGGTAATCCGGGGGTCGTTGCTGATCTTGAAGATCGGCCCGTCGGCCTCGTTGAGGTGTTCGATCTCCTTGAGCTTCTCTTCGGCGTCCAGGTACATGGAGCGAAACTTGAACATGGGGAAAAGGTGCTTGCGCAGCCCCACCCGCTGCTGGACAAAGATGGCCGGCCCCGGGGAATCGAGCCTGACCGCCAGGGCCACCACGGCCATCAGCGGCAGGATCAGCGGCATGGCCAGCAGGGTCACCACCAGGTCGAACAGCCGTTTGACGAAAAGCTTGCTTTCGTCCTGGGCCACCGGCTCCATGGTGAGCAGGGGCAGGTGGCCGATCTGGGTCAGGCTGACCCGGGCCACCTGGACGTTGAAGATGTCGGCCATGAAGCGCAGCCTGATCCCCTCCTCCTCACAGGCGTGGGCGATAGGGTCGGCATCCTCCAGCAGGGAGCGAGGGATGGCGATGATCACCTCGTCCACCACGTTGCGCTTGAGGCACTCGCTGATCTCGGCCACCGTGCCGATGACCGGCGCGCCGTCGATCTCCCCTCCCACCCGGTCGGGATCGGGGTCCAGATGACCGACAACCTTGATCCCCCACTCCGCCTGGTTGCGCAGGTTGCGGGCCATCTCCCGGGCCCGGTCGCCGGTGCCGATGATCAGCACCCGCAGGGAGCCGCTGCCGTCGCGGATCGATTTTTTGAAGTACTCCCGGGCCGCCAGCCGGATCGCCAGCAGGGCCAGAAAGGCCAGAATGGCGAAAAAGAGGATCACCATCCGGCTGATATATTGAATTTCCAGGAAGAAGAGCAGGGAGAGCAAAACCCCGATGGTCAGGGCCATGCTGCGAAAAAGGGCCCAGGCATAGGCCAGGAAGTTGTTGTAGCGAGGGTTCTTGTAGGCCCCGAAATAGGAGAGAAAGCCGATGAGCAGGGTGAGCAGCAGGGGCAGCAGAAAGAGGTGCGAATAGATGTTGAGTTCGCCGGCCGCGGGCAGCAGCAGGTTGCGGCCCCAGAAGGCCACCAGAAACGCCGCCACCGCGCAGATTAGATCGAGTAGGAAAACGGTGCGGTCGAGTTCCTTGCTGCGGGGATCGTACATGCTTCACCGGATAATTCGGGGTAGGGCCGGGCCGGCCGGACAAAATGAACATGAGACTGTATCATTTCGTTGAGGCTTTGGCTACAACCTTTTGCGGCAACCGGGCTGTTCAGCTGCCCACCAACTGAAAGCGGCTCCCCGACGATATAGGGGTCCACCACGATCCCGCCGCTGATGGTACTCCCGGTGGGGGTGGACAGAGCCGAACTGATGCCGCTGCTGCCCCCGCCGCAGGCCGCCAGGGCCAGCAGGGGCAGAAGAAACAATGAAAAGATAGTCGTGGTCCTGGTAACCATAATGCCCCTTCGTTGCCGAGTTATAAAGATAATTCTTACGCTGTATCAGAACATGGTTTGCCTGGCAATTCTATTTTTGCTGGCTCGACAACGATTGGCTTCTCGGCAAAAGGGTTGTCCGGTTCGCCGCCGGCCGATTCGATCCGGTTTCCGGGAATCCGAACCGGTCCGGTCCGCTTTTCCGAACCGAACCCCGGCCCGGCAAAAGTTGCTCGTCGGTAACTTGCCAATAACAATTGATTTTTACCCGGAGGGCAATTTGGCATGTTTGTTGCTTGTAGGTATAGGTTAATTCCGAAATTAAAGTTGATAAATTTGTCCAACAGTCACAGGGAGACTCTGGAGATGAAGAAACTACTTGCGGCGGTTACCGCCACTCTGTTACTGGCCGCGACGCAGGCCGTCGCCGCCCCCTTCAACGCCTTTATCGATAACTCGGCCAGTCCCTACTCCGTGGCGAACCGGGCCCAGGCCACGGATATCTGGGAAGACGTTTACGGGGGTTACTACTACGGTGGTGACGGCTATGAGTTCACCGGCTACTACCTGGGCACCTTTTCCGGTAACACCGGTGACGACTACGTGACCGACCTGATTAACTTCTATCTGGGCTCCTCCACCTCGTTCGAGTTCACCAAGGTCGACGCCCCCGCCGCCAGCAACGGCACCCTGACCGTCACCTACTTCAATGACTACTCGGGAACCTGGGAAACCAATTTCCCCGACGTGGTCAGTTTTTACACCATCAAGGGGGCCACCGAGTTCGCCCTTTACTTTGTCGATCCCTACACCGCTTCCGGTTTTTGGACCAGCGCCCATCTGTTGGCCCCGAATGGCAAGAACACCCCCGAGATGTCCCACATCACCGTATCCACCACCCCGGTACCCGAGCCCGCCACCATGCTGCTCTTCGGAGCCGGGTTGGCCGGGCTGGCCGGGTTGGGGCGGCGGAGGCTGCTGCAGGCCTGATCAGGCCACGGGAACCAGCAAGCTGGACGGCAGCAGCAAACAGGGCAGGGCCAGGCTTCTTGGCTCTGCCCCTTCTTTTTATTGCTGACACCAGTGGGGTTCGATGGTAATGGTTTGGCCAGGATCCAGATCGGTCCGGGGCCTTTGCCGGTCAACTCCCTTGCCCAAGAAAAACGAGGATCACCATGCTCACCCCCCACTCCCCCCGCTCTTTCCCCATCTTCCTTATTCTCGCCCTGCTGCTGGCGGCGTTGTCGGCCGGTTGCGGCAATCCCGAGCAGAAAAAACAGGCCCACTATGATAAAGGGCTGGAGTACGCGGAAAAGGGGGAGCACCGAGCCGCCATTCTCGAGTTTCGTAACGCGGTCCGGATCGACGGCAAGTA
>DSDS01000006.1 GCA_011048585.1 Desulfurivibrio alkaliphilus
CGGATGGCTGTGGTAAACCGCCGCCGGCTGCAACCCCTCTTCCCGCATCCGGCGGATGGCGGCAAACTGCTCGGCCGGGTCCATGGTGAAATGATCGGGAGCGGCATCCCGGTTGGTCAACTCGAAATGGCGGCAAACCAACCCCTCCCGGGCGGCGAGATAGCCGCAGGCCTCGTTGGGCATCTCCCGGCGGCCATGAGCCAACATCGCCTCCAGAACAGGGCGCTCAATTTTAATGGTCATCCCGATTAATCTCCCGCTTATTTAAGGGCGCAGACCGCCTGATCATAATCGACCAATTGGGTTATGGTGGGATTTGCCCCGCAGATCGGGCAGTTCTCCTGGCGCCGCAAGGGGATGCGGCGAAAGCTCATATCCAGGGCGTTGAAGGTGAGAAGAGCATCGGTGAGAAGGGTCCCCACGCCGGTGACGTGCTTGAGGGCCTCCGCCGCCTGGATGGTGCCCAGCATTCCGGCAATGGCCCCCAGCACCCCGGCCTGGGAGCATGTAGGTACCGCGTCGGGGGGCGGGGGCTGCCGGAACGCGCAGCGGTAGCAGGCGGACTTGCCCGGCACCACGGTCATGGTCTGCCCGTCGAATCTGAGGATGCCGCCATGGGAAAAGGCGATACCCTCCATCACACAGGCGTCATTGACCAGAAACTTGGTGGGGAAGTTGTCGGTGCCGTCGATGACGAAATCATAATCCCTGATCACGGAGCGAATATTGTCGGCACAAAGCAGCATCTTGTGGGTTATCACCCGGATATCGGGGTTGATGGCCGTCATCTTTTCCGCCGCCGACTCCACCTTTTCCCGGCCCACATCCTTGGTGTGGTGGGCGATCTGCCGCTGAAGATTGGAGAGATCGACCACGTCGCCGTCAACGATACCGATGGTCCCCACTCCGGCCGCCGCCAGATAGAGGGCGGCCGGTGATCCCAGCCCCCCCGCTCCGACGATCAGCACTTTGGCGTCACAAATTTTATCCTGCCCCTCGACACCAATCTGCTGCAGGATGATATGGCGGCTGTAACGCTCCAGCTGTTCCGGCGAATAACGCATAGCTGTTCACTCCTTATTTTTTTTAGGACAAGGCTTGGGCGATATCGTCCCGCAGATCGACGAAATCTTCAATAGGCCGCAGATCCCCGTGCTGCTCCCGGCGGGATTCCGCCGGCGGCGAGCCATGGACCGCCCGGGTGGAAAAGCCTTTCATCGAGCGCCGCCGCCCATGAAATGGAGGAACTCGACACTGTCGCCCTCCCGCAGTAGGCGCGAATCAAACTCGCCTTTGTCGACAAAGGCGCCGTTAACCATTATATGCATGCCGATACTCCTTCGATTCCGCGACCAAGCGCTTGGTTTTGAGCTTGCGATCGCCGGCAAAAAACGCCGCCAATCTGACCAGTTTAATTTTGCGAGACAATCCGCTATACATTCCATGCCACCGGGTACTTTTCAAGGAAAATAAGCCAAAATACACAAACGGCAACCCCTTCCATTCATATTACATGGTGGCAGTGAATTCAGCGACCGCCGGCACCCTTAAGACAAGTCCGTCGGCAAACAGCGGGCCAGCCGGCCGAACTGCACACTTAGCATATTGTTTTTTCTATTTTTTTCGTTAAGATAGCAACAAGCCGCCATGATCGTGAAAGGAGGGTGGAAAAATGAAAATTGCCAGCGCGGGCAGCATCAAGCCGGATTCCCGGGCTGCGATCCGGGAGGCCTGCGATACCCTGAAGCGCAAACTCGGCGCCCCGCCGACCATGGTTTTTGCCCACTGGTCCGTCGCCCATTCAGCCCCAACGATTGGCGAAGAGATCGCCCGGCGGTTTCCCGGTTGCCGCTTCCATGGAGCCAGCTCCTGCCGAGGGGCGATGACCGAGGAGGGGGTGCTGTTCAGCGCCGGCTACGGCCTGGCACTCCTGGGGATAGCCGATCCCGGGGGAGCCTACGGCGTGGCCAGCCGGGGATTTGCCGACGACCCCCGGCAAAACGCGGCCCGAGCGGTTCTGGAGGCCATTGCCGATGCCGGCCGCCCCGGCGAAATGCCCGACCTGGTTCGCCTGCTCTCCACCCCCGGGCGGGAGAACGAGGTGCTGGCGGGCATCGAGGATGTGCTGGGGCCGGGGATAGCGATCATCGGAGGCAGCGCCGCCGACAACGATGTCGGCGGCGACTGGAAGATCATCTCCGCCGGCACTTGCTTCGGCCAAGGGTTATCCGTCGGGGTGCTCTACCCCTCGACCCCGCTCTACTTCTCGTTCCACAACGGTTACAGCCCCGCCGACCACCGGGGAACGGTCACCGCCACCCATGGCCGGATAATCACTTCCATCGATCACCATCCCGCCGCCCAGGTCTACAATGAGTGGACCAACGGCCTGATCAGCCAGGTTTTACCGGCCGGAGGCCCGGTCCTCAACACCACCACTCTCAATCCTCTGGGCCGGGTGGTGGGCCATATCGGCTCGGTACCCTATTTCAATCTGGCCCATCCCGATCGGGTCTCCGCCGATGGCGGCCTCAGCACCTTTGCCGACATCAGCCCCGGAGAGGAGCTGGTCCTGATGCAGGGAACCGTGGAAACCCTGATCTCCCGGGCCGGTCGGGTGGCTCAGGCCGCCAGCCAGGGCGGTCACATCCCGCCGGAACGGATCAGCGGCGCCCTCGTGACCTACTGCGCCGGCTGCATGCTGACCGTGAAGGAGAGGATCGACGAGGTGGTGACCTCACTGAACAAGGCCATGGCCAACCGCCCCTTTCTGGGCTCCTTCACCTTCGGCGAGCAGGGCTGCTTCAGCGGCGGCGAAAACCGGCACGGCAATCTGATGATTTCGGTAATAATTTTCAGCGGACCCGCCGATCATGGCCAGCGATGAGATCCTGCGCGAAGCCTTGGTCGACCTGGCCAAGGCCCGCGAATTTGAAGCACGGCAACGCCGCGAATCGGAAGCCCTGCTGGCCGGCCTGCGCGTTCTGATCAAGCCCATGGAAAGCTCCCGGATGTTCAGGGAGTTGCTGGAAGTGATGCAAAATGTCCTGGATTTCGCCGGGGCCTTTGTCCTGCAGGGCCGTCCCGACGGCTCGCTGCTGGCCACCGTGGCCACCGCCGACCTCTTCCTCCATCGCCGCTGGCAGCCAGCGGCGATGTTCAAGCGGGTACTCAACCACGCCGCCACCACCGTTTTCGACGTGAAGATGGTGGAGGAGTGGCGCAAACAACCCCCGGAGGTGCTGGCCGAAGTGGGCTCCGCCCTCCATGTTCCCTTGCGCGGCGGCGATCAGGCCGCCATCCTGGTCTGCACCCACCCCCGGCGTAGCCACTTCGGCCGGGCCCACCACCGGCTGGCCGAAAACTTCTCCACCCTGGCCTCCCAGGCCCTGCTCAACGCCGAGCGGCAACAGATGGAGGCCCAGCTTTTCCAGGCCCGCAAAATGGAGGCCCTGGGAATTCTGGCCGGCGGCATTGCCCATGATTTCAATAACATCTTGACCCCGATTCTGATCCACTCCCAGATGGCCACCCTGGAGGCCGGCACCAATCCCGCCCTGCAAAAAAGTCTGAGCCAGATCGAGCAGGCCGCCGAGCGGGCCGGCAAGCTGATCCACCAGATTCTCGACTTCAACCGCCAGGGCAAGCACGATCCCCGACCGATCCATCTCGGCCCGGTGATCAAGGAGGCGATCAAGTTTCTGCGCTCCACCATTGCTCCAAACATTGAAATTGAGTACAAGCAGAAGCGCAAAAATGACATGGTGGCCGCCGACCCCACCCAGATGCTGCAGGTGGTTATGAATCTGGCCATCAACGCCGCCCATGCCATGCGAAAAACGGGGGGCAGGCTGGCCATTGAACTGGGAACCGCCGCCCAGCCCGCCTCCCTGCCGCCGGAAGTCACCAACCGGCAAGGCTGGCTGAAGCTGACGGTGACCGACAACGGCCCGGGGATCGCGGCCGAAAATCTCAATCGGATTTTTGACCCCTTTTTCACCACCAAAACCAAGGGTGAAGGCTCGGGGATGGGCCTGGCGGTGGCCCACGGCATTATCAGCAAACACGGCGGCGCCATCAGGGTGTACAGCGAGCCGGGCCAGGGAGCCTGTTTTGAGATTCTGCTGCCGGAGATCACCGGCCCCGCCCAGGCCATGGAAGAGCAGGAAAGTTCCCCGGCCATGCCCGGCGGCGGGGAACATATTCTGTTTGTCGATGATGAGATGCCGGTGATCAAGGCCTTTGTGCCGATGCTGGAACGACTGGGCTACCGGGTGAGTACCGCTGTCAATGGCGAAGATGCCCTGCGGGTGATCGCTCGACAACCGCAAAAATATGACCTGCTGATCACCGATTACAACATGCCGGGCATCAACGGGGAAGAGGTGGCGGCCAGGGCGGTCAAACTCAACCCCCAACTGCCGGTTATTCTCTGCACTGGCTTTGCCGGCCCCCTCAACGAGGGCGGCCGCCACGGGCGGAATATCGCCGCCTACATGGCCAAACCCTTCCGGATGAGCGAATTCGCCGCCACCATCCGCCAAGCCCTGGCAACCAAGAAAAAGTGACGGATCGACTGATATGGCCAAAGTTCTGGTGATCGATGACGATAAAATGATCTGCGACACCCTGCAGACCCTGATCAACTTCCAGGGCCACGAAACCGCCGGCGCCCTGACCTTGAAGGAGGGCCGGGAGCGACTGAACGAAATGGCCCCCGACCTTATCTTTCTCGACATCAACCTGCCCGACGGCAGCGGCCTGGAGGCGGTGGCCGAAATGCGCCGAACTCCGCCCCACCCCGAAGTTATCATCATCACCGGGGAAGGCGGCCCGGACAACGCCGCCCTGGCCATGAAAAGCGACGCCTGGGATTATGTGCGCAAACCCCTCTCGATGCAGGCCGTGCTGCTGCCCCTGACCCGGGCCCTCCAGTACCGGGAGGAGAAGGCCTCCCGAGCCTCCCTCCAGGTTCTGCGGCGCCCGGAGATCATCGGCAACGGTCCGGAGATCCTCTCCTGCCTGGACCTGGTGGCCAAGGCCGCCGGCACCGAGGCCAGCGTGCTGATCAGCGGCGAAACCGGCACCGGCAAAGAGCTTTTCGCCCGGGCCATCCATGCCAACAGCGACCGGGCCGAGAAAAATTTCGTGGTTGTGGATTGCGCGGCCCTGCCCGCCACCCTGGTGGAAAGCATCCTTTTCGGCCATGAAAAGGGAACCTTCACCGGAGCCGATCTGGCTCGGGAGGGCCTTTTTCTTCAGGCTCACCAGGGCACTCTTTTCCTGGACGAGATCGGCGAACTCCCCCTGGAATCGCAGGCACGCCTGCTCAGGGTGCTGCAGGAGCAGCGTTTTCGCCCCATCGGCAGCACCAGCGAGGTGGAAAGCCGCTTCCGGGTGGTGGCGGCCACCAACCGCAACCTCGACGAGATGGCCGAAGCCGGAACCTTTCGCCGGGACCTGCTTTTCCGGCTCCGGGGGTTTGCCATCGAACTTCCGCCCCTGCGCCGGCGGGGCGATGATCTCATCGAACTAACCATGTCCCAACTGGCCAAGCTCAGCCGCCACTATCGGATTCCGACCAAGGGGGTCTGCCCCGGATTCATGGAAACCCTGCGGGGCTATGACTGGCCCGGCAATGTCCGCGAACTGTTCAACGCCCTGGGCTCGGCCTTCGCCCAGGCCAAGGACGATCCCACCCTGTTTTCCATGCATCTGCCCGCCGATATTCGGGCCAGCGCCAAATCTAGACAGGTC
>DSDS01000120.1 GCA_011048585.1 Desulfurivibrio alkaliphilus
ATATTGCAAACTATAATTGCGGTTTTCTCGCATCCATTATCCAAGCTGCCGGAATCGCATCAACAAAGGGATTCACGATTGCAGCCTACCCGGTTTAATGCTCGTCCGGCAGCACCGCTGGTTCAAGGGGTTTTAAGGCCGGTCAGAACCTGACGGAAGCTGTTCAGGCCCGCTTCCAGGTTTTCGATGATCTCTTCGGCCAGGTCGTCGGGTTCGGGGAGGTTGTCGAGATCGGTCAGGCTTTTGTCCTTGAGCCAGAAGAGGTCCAGACTGGTTTTGTCGCGGGCGATCAGTTCTTCATAGCTGTAGCTGCGCCAGCGGCCTTCGGGGTTGTCGGCCGCGTCCCAGGTGGGGGTGCGCTGGTGGCGGTTGGCCGGGTGGTAGCACTGGACGAACTCGGCCAGGTCGGCAAAACCCAGGGGCTTTTTCTTCAGGGTGTGGTGGATGTTGGTGCGGTAGTCGTAGTACCAGACCTCTTTGGTCCAGGGGTGGGGGCTGGCCTCGCGGTTGTCGAAGAAGAGCACGTTGGCCTTGACTCCGTGGGCGTAGAAGATGCCGGTGGGCAGGCGGAGGATGGTGTGGAGATCGGTGTTTTCCAAAAGCTTGCGGCGGATGGTCTCCCCTGCCCCGCCCTCGAAGAGCACGTTGTCCGGTACCACCACCGCGGCTCGGCCGGTGGTCTTGAGCATGGTGCGGATGTGCTGGACGAAGTTGAGCTGCTTATTGGCGGTGGTGGCCCAGAAGTCCTGGCGGTTGTAGGTGAGTTCGTCGGTCTCCTGTTCGCCCTCCTCGTTGGTGAAGCTCATCGAGCTTTTCTTGCCGAAGGGGGGATTGGCCAGGACGTAGTCGAAGGTGCGGGGCGGCGGCGCCACCAGGGCGTCGGTGGGGGAGATGGAGCTTTCGCCGTCGATTTCGCCGATGTTGTGGAGGAACATGTTCATCAGGCAGAGGCGGCGGGCGCCGGCGACGATCTCGTTGCCGTGGAAGGTCCGGTTTTTGAGGAAGGCTTTCTGGGCCTTGTCCAGCTTGTAGTTGGCCGGGTTGTTGATGAAGTCGTAGGCGGCCAGAAAGAAGCCGCCGGTGCCGCAGGCCGGGTCGGCGATGGTTTTCAGCGGCTCCGGTCGCACGCACTCCACCATGGCCCGGATCAGGGGGCGGGGGGTGAAGTACTGGCCGGCTCCGGATTTGGTGTCCTCGGCGTTACGCTCCAGCAGCCCTTCGTAGATGTCGCCCTTCACATCGGCGCCCATGGTGGCCCAGCGGGTGCTGTCCACCATGTCGATCAGGCGGTAGAGCTTGGCCGGGTCCTGGATCTTGTTCTGGGCCTTGGTAAAGATCTGGCCCAGCATCCCCTTGCGGGTGCCCAGTTTACGCAGCAGTTCCACATAATGGACTTCCAGCTCGGCCCCCCGTTTGGCCTTCAGGGTCGGCCAGCGGTACTCGGGCGGGATGCCGACCTCGCGGTTATAGGGCGGCCCGGCATATTCATCGGCCATCTTGAGGAAGATAAGGTAGGTGAGCTGTTCCAGGTAGTCGCCGTAACTCACCCCGTCGTCGCGCAGGGTAGTGCAGAAACTCCAGACCTTGGAGATGATGGGAGCGGTGGGGTTCATTCAGGGGGTTCCTTCTGTCGGTCAATTCGGTCGCAGGGGATTTGCTCCGGGTTCTGGTTGGGCGGCAAGGTTTTTTCTCCTCCTGTCGTCGATGATGCTCTTTCCAATATCGTCAATTGTCGCCGAAGAGTTCGGGATCGCCCATAATCTTGTCCACCAACTGGCGGACATCACCAATACATCAACGGCCCTTGGGATTTTTAACGGCGCACTGGCACGCGCCTGCCTTCTTTTCAGAAAGGATTTTCTCCAATATCGTGGACCGGCCGTTGAGACGGACATCCTCCTCGATGTCGGCTGTGGAATATCCAAAGCAGTAACATACCAATTCTTCCATAGAGCGGTTCTCCAATTATTGTTGTTTACGCCGAGCAGCTCGTCGGAGCCCCCGCGGCGCAGCAGTTTGATGAAGCCTCGGGTGTCCCGCGCCGCCAGCGCCCGTGGCACGTTTTTGAGATCGAGTTTGGCCACGTCGACCTCGATTCCGGCCTGTTGACGCTTCCTGCTCGTTCAGGCCGACACCCGCCACCTGCTGATCGGAAAAGATGGCCCAGGGCAATGCCAGGATGCCGACACTCAACGCGATCAGCCAGGGGCGAGCCGGGTCCATCCAGGAAAAGGCCGACGCCGGCTACCTACGAGCGCCGGTTTTATAAATTGCAAAAAGCTGCGTAGGGTTTTCGTGTCCACTGTTGACGACCGACCTCAGTTTTTGGTTCCAGTTCCTGGCTCCCGGTTTCACGTCGGCATTGATTTTGTAATGCAATTGAATTATGTTCGACTCATAAACAGATCAAGGAGGTTAACATTATGGCTGCCAACGCACTAGTGCAAACTCGCGTCGATGCCGCCGTCAAAGAACAGGCGGCGGCGGTATTGGAAAACATGGGCTTGACCGTCTCGGATGCTGTCCGAATCCTGTTGACTCGCGTGGCGAAAGAGGGCGCATTGCCTCCCGGCTTTACAACCGATCCGGCCACCCACGATGCCTGGTTCAAGGCAAAGGTACAACAAGCCCTTGCCGATCCGCGCCCATTAGTCCCTAACGATCAGGTCGAAAGTCATTTCATCGAACGGCGCGCCGTGGCATTTCGCAAGTTTGAGGATAAGCAGTCGTGAAGCTCGAATGGTCTTTGTTCGCCATAGAAGATCGAAACAACATCTTCGATTATGTTGAGCAGGATAATCCGTATGCCGCTGTCATCATCGATAAACGTATCGACGAACAAACCAGAGCACTCCTGCAATTCCCGGAATGCGGCCGCCCAGGTCGAGTTGAAGGAACACGGGAATTGGTGATCCCCCGTACCTCATACATTGTCGCCTATCGCGTCGTGGGGGATGCCGTTCGCATTTTGCGAGTATTGCATGGCGCCCAATTATGGCCGGAAGAGATATCGAATTAGTAACACAGGTTTTTTCCGGCTCCGGCCCCATGACTACGTCCCGTTCAGGCGACCCCCTTGGTTTGGGCTTGACTCCCTCCCCCCATCAGAAAATGGACCAGTCGGACCAGGGCGATGGTGTCCTGGTGGCAATATTCGATCAATTGCTTTCTCAACTCCCGCTGGAGCCATTTTTCCGTCTCGGAGTCCGGGGTGTCGGTCACCAGCAGGACCACCCCACGGTTGTCCGAAGACACGACTTCACAACACTCCATGGCCGCCAGCTCAGCGCACAACTGTTCTTTTTTCCCCGCCACGGGAAGCGCCAGATAACTTAAAATCGCCACATCGACTCCCTCGACCCGTCACCTTGATAAAGTAGGGTGGCCCCACCCCAATCAAATTAACTACTAAGTAGTAGTTCATGAAATCCGGTTTGCGGTCAATGTTAATAAAATGTTTAGTGTTTTTGATTTGTTAGGCCACCACTATTTAAGCTTCAGATTAACACAAGGGGCCAAAAAAGAACGGCGCCGAGCGCCCACCGCCGGTGGTCGAAAAAAAATGGCGCCGCCGACATAACTGTTTGCGCGACCCGCTGAAAGCGGGTAAATTCCCTGCCCGCTGTTTTTTATTAAGCTTTATGGGCATAGGGCCGGAGCAGTCGCCAACCAACGGAGAGGAGAAAGGGACGCAAATGGAACAAGTAACTGAATTCATGCGAAAAGTTATCGAAAAAAACCCCGGCGAAAGCGAGTTCCACCAAGCGGTGCTGGAGGTGGTTGAAACCCTGATGCCCTTTATTGAGGACAATCCCAAATACAAGAAAGCCAAGATTCTGGAGCGGCTGGTGGAGCCCGAGCGGGTTATCATCTTCCGGGTTCCCTGGGTGGACGACCAGGGCGAGATCCAGATCAACCGCGGCTACCGGATTCAGATGAACAGCGCCATCGGCCCCTACAAGGGCGGCCTGCGCTTCCACCCCAGCGTCAACCTCAGCATCCTCAAGTTCCTGGCTTTTGAACAGGTCTTCAAAAACAGCCTGACCACCCTGCCCATGGGCGGCGGCAAGGGCGGCTCCGACTTCGACCCCAAAGGCAAGAGCGACAACGAGGTGATGCGTTTCTGCCAGAGCTTCATGACCGAGCTGAGCAAGTATATCGGGGCCGAAACCGACGTGCCGGCCGGCGATATCGGAGTCGGCGCCCGCGAGATCGGCTTTATGTTCGGCCAGTACCGCCGCCTGAAGAACGAGTTCACCGGGGTCCTGACCGGCAAGAGCCGCAACTGGGGCGGCAGCCTGATCCGCCCCGAGGCCACCGGTTACGGCGCGGTTTTCTTCGCCGAGGAGATGTTCAAGGTACGGGGCGACAATCTCTCCGGCAAGACCTGCCTGGTATCCGGTTCCGGCAACGTGGCCCAGTTCACGGTGGAGAAGGTCAACCAGCTGGGCGGCAAGTGCGTCACCCTCTCCGATTCCGCCGGTTTTATTCACGACCCGGCCGGCATCGACGCCGAAAAACTGGCCTATGTGATGGAGTTGAAGAACGTCAAGCGGGGCCGGATCTCCGAATACGCCGAGAAGTACGGCTGCAAATACTATCCCGGCGAGCGCCCCTGGGGAATCAAGGGCGATATCGCCTTCCCCAGCGCCACCCAGAACGAGATCGACGCCAAGGATGCCGAAACCCTGGTTAAAAACGGCTGCGCCTGCGTTTCCGAGGGGGCCAACATGCCCTCCACCAGCGAGGCGGTGCGGGTCTTCCTCAAGGCCAAGATCATGTACGGTCCCAGCAAGGCGGCCAACGCCGGCGGGGTCGCCACCAGCGGCCTGGAGATGAGCCAGAACAGCCTCAAGCTCTCCTGGACCCGGGAGGAGGTGGAAGAGCGGCTGCGGCAGATCATGGAGGGGATCCATGAATCCTGCTACAAGTACGGCAAGGAGGGAGATTTCGTCAACTATGCGAAGGGCGCCAACATCGCCGGCTTCGTCAAGGTTGCCGATGCTATGATCGAACAGGGCGTCATCTAAAAAGGACGCAGGATTCAGGGGGCGCCGCTTCGGTTGCCCCCTGAATCCTGTTTTCCCGGATCGGGAACATGTCATACAATTACAGTCATCTCTCCACCGGCCTTAAGGGCCTGGACAAGGTTATCAAAGGGCTGATGCCCGGCGACAACATTGTCTGGCAGGTGCAGGGGATCGACGATTATCGCCATTTCGTGCAGCCTACGCCCGATTCGCCGACCTTAAGAATCAGCGCCTGGTTTATTTCCGCTTCGCCTCCCACCCGCCGTTGCTCGACCCGGAAGAGTTTCCCCACGCCGAGATCCATACTCCCGATCCCGAAGCGGGCTTTAAGCCCTTTATCAACCAGATCGAGGATGTCGCCGCCCCGCCGCCCCAGCAGGGTCCCCGGCCCAAGAGTCCGGAGGAGCTGAAACATCTGCGCCGGCTGCTGGCAATGATGGTTACCCGCAACGAACGGATCCAGGAACTGGCCGCCCGCTATTTCAACATCGACGACCTGCTCGATATCGGCAAGCGGATGATCGGCACCGGCCTGATCGGCGGCAAGGCCAGAAGTCGGAACGGCTTGATGGTACAAATCCTGTCCGGCCTGATCACCTACCTGCTGTTGGCGATTTACTGCCAGGAACAGCATGGGGAACCGGTCTCCATTCGTCGTGTTCGGCAACTG
>DSDS01000127.1 GCA_011048585.1 Desulfurivibrio alkaliphilus
TCGAGTGGCTGCTCAAACGCTCCCCACGGCTGCTGCTGACCCTGCAGGTTCGCAAAGTCGCCCTGCTGCTGGCCCTCATTCCCATCATCGGCTACGCCCTGATCACCGGGCTCAATCCCCCGGCCCAGCGAGCGCTGCTGATGACCCTGGTGTTCATGGGGGCGATTCTGCTCGATCGCCAGTGGTGCAGCCTTAACAATCTGGCCATAGCCGCCCTGCTGATCCTGACTTTAGACCCCCCCGCCCTTTTCGGGGCCTCTTTCCAGCTCTCCTTTGCCGCCACCGCCGGAATCATTATGCTGCTGCCCACCCTGCAAAACCATTACCAGGAGATCAGGGGTTCGGCAAGCGACCAGCGGGAGGGGCGCCCAGCCGTCATCATCGGCCGCAAAGTTCTTTTCTGGATAGGAGCCAGCCTGCTGGTCTCCACCGTGGCCACCCTGGTTACCACCCCCTTGGCCCTGCACCATTTTCATCGGGTCTCCCTGCTCAGCTCCCTGACTACTCTGCTGGCCACACCCCCTCTCTTTTTCTTAACCCTGCCTTCGGCCCTGGCCGGTCTGGCCCTGGCCGCCCTCAATCTACCCGGCGGCGCCCCCCTGCTGCTGCTCTCCGCCTGGGGCGTTGAATTCACCACCGCCATCACCGGCCACCTGGCGGCCCTGCCCTTCAGTTTTTACTACCTCTCGCCGCCGAGCCCGGCGGAGTGGGGTGCCTGGCTCGGACTGTTCGGAGCCCTGCTGCTTTATCGGCGGCAGCGTTTTTGGGCCGCCGCCACCGGAGGCGCCATGCTCCTTTTACTGCTTCTGCTGCCGGCCCTGGAGCAATGGCGCCGGGGGCAAAGCTCGAACAGCCGGGTTACCTTTATTGAGGTGGGCCATGGCCAGGCAACCGTGGTGGAACTACCCGGCAACCGTACCGTGCTGGTGGATGGAGGTGGTCCCGCGACCTTGAGCACCGATATCGGCGAACAGCTGATCGCCCCCTTTCTCCGCCATCGCCGGATCAGACGCCTTACCGCAGTGGTGATCAGCCATCCCCACGCCGATCATTACAACGGCATCCCCTTCCTGCTCCGGCATTTCCGCCCCCAGACCCTGTGGATCAACGGCCAGCCGGGCGTCAGCCCCGACTACCAGACCCTGCTGCGGACCGCCACCGATCTGGGAATCGAGATCGCGGTGCCCTCCGGCGGGGAAGAGTTGGTCAGCAGAGAGCTTAAGGAAGGGGGTACGGCCCGGCTGTACAATCTGGCCGATTTTCATCGCCGGGAGGGGGGCGGCAACTCTTCCCCGGAAGATTCGGTCAACGACCAGAGCCTGGTAATTGGCTACCAGCACGGTGATTTTTTGTTTATATTACCGGGAGATATCGGCATGGGACAGGAGAGCCGGTTGTTGGCCGAACTTGAGACCACAGCCCGGGCCACGGTGCTGGCCGCCTCCCATCATGGCCGCCGGACCTCCATGGACCCGGCGTTCGTGGCGACGGTGGCCCCTCGCTATATCATCGTTTCGGACGATGAGCGGCGCACCGATTACCGACGAGTGGCAAAATGGCAAACCATGGGGGCCCAAACATTGACCACTGGGCGCGACGGATCCATCACCTGCACCGTGGCCGGCGGAGAACTGACCTGCCAACCGGCGATCAGGCGTCGGTAAAGTCAGCGGGGGGCTTCTTGAGGAACTGGACGAACTTGCTCTTGTCGATGGCGTTGATATAAGCGTCCTCGCCGGAGATCCAGCCCTTGTTGAGCAGCTCGATGATGGCGTCGTCCAGGGTCTGCATCCCGAACTTCTTGCCGGTCTGCATGGCCGAGGGGATTTGATAGGTTTTACCCTCCCGGATCAGGTTGCGCACCGCCGGGGTGCAGATCAGGATCTCCAGGGCGGCACAACGCCCCTTCTTGTCAATCCGCTTGAACAGGGTTTGGGAGACCACCGCCTTCAAGGCGTCGGCCAGGGTTGAACGGACCTGAGCCTGCTGGCTGGCGGGGAAGATTTCTATGATTCGATCCACCGTCTTGTTGGCGTTCAGGGTATGGAGAGTGCCAAAAACCAGATGGCCGGTCATGGCCGCCTCCATGGCCAGGGCAATGGTTTCAAGGTCTCGCATTTCCCCCACCAGTATAATGTCGGGGTCTTCACGCAAAGCCCCCCGCAGGGCGGCGGAGAAACTCTTGGTATGCAACCCCACCTCGCGGTGATTGACGATGCAACGGGCGCTTTTGTGCACGAACTCGATGGGGTCCTCGATGGTCAGGATATGGTCCTTGCGAGTCTTGTTGGCCTGATCAACGATCGCCGCCAGGGTGGTCGATTTACCACTGCCGGTGGGCCCGGTAACCAACACCATCCCCTTGGGCAGCGAGGCCAGCCGCGAGATTACCGCCGGCAACCCCAACTGTTCGCAGGAGAGAATATCGCTGGGAATTTCGCGAAAAACCGCCCCGATCCCATATTTCTGCATGAAGAGATTGCCCCGATAACGGGCCAGGCCGGGAATTTCGTAGCCAAAATCGACATCGCCGCTCTCCTCGAAGGCCTTGATCTTCTCCTCGGAAACGATCTCGTAAAGCATCCCCTTGAGGCTGTCGTTTTCCAGGACATTGTATTTGACCCTCTCCATCTCGCCCCGAATCCGTAAAATGGGCTGCTGGCCGGAAACCATATGAAGATCGGAAGCTCCCTGTTCATTCATCAACTTGAAAAAGGCATCGATCTGAGCCATAACGATTATGCTCCTTTAGGGTTAATTTTGCCGAGCGATATGGTACACTCCGGCACAATATCACAAAATATCACCACGGCGGCAAGACAAAAACTGTTTGCATACCACCTATGAAATGGATCGACCTCCACATCCACTCAACCTTTTCCGACGGCACCCACGACCCGGCCACGCTTATCGATCTGGCCGCCAGACAGGGACTGGCGGCCCTGGCCCTGACCGATCATGACACGGTGGCCGGAATTCCAGATTTTCTTAACTATGCCGCCGAGCGCAACTTATCGGTGCTATCCGGGATCGAAATCAGCGCCTGGCATGGTCAGGAGTCACTCCATATTCTGGGTTACGGCATCGATCACAACAGCCCCAACCTGCTTAAGGTTCTGGGTGAAATTCAGCAGGCCCGCCACCAGCGTAACCTGGGCATCCTGGAAAAATTGGCCGCCATGGGAATCAATATCAGCTTCGCCAGTATCGAAAGCCAGGAAAACGGCCAGGTGGGGCGGCCCCACATTGCCCGGGAACTAATCCGGCTGGGAGTGGTCCACGACATGCACACCGCTTTTGTTCGTTACCTGCGGCGCGGGGGGGCGGCTTACGTGGAAAGTCACCGCATTCACGCCTTGGACGCGATTCGCCTGATTGCGGCCGCCGGCGGGGCTCCGGCCCTGGCCCATCCGGCGGTGATTGGCGGGACTCTGGAGGATTTGTCCGCCCTGCTGACGGAACTGCGCCGGGCCGGACTGGTGGGAATGGAGGTTTACTATCCGGCCCATACCCGCAAACAGCACCTTCAGTTGCTGCAACTGGCCGCTGAACACCAGTTGATCGCCACCGGCGGCACCGATTTTCACGCTGACTCCCCCGGCGGAATCCCTTTGGGGGGGAGCGTCCATGGCGGCCGCGTGCCATTCAGTTGCTATGCCGAGCTGGTCGAATTTCTCGCCGGCCGACCAAACTCCATCGCACCCGGCAGGGAGCAGTAATGAAAACCGTCCTGGTCATCGACGACGAGCCCAACTATCTGATAATCCTTGGCGAGTTACTGCGTGATGAGCATTACGAGGTCTTCACCGCCGCCAGCGGTGAGGAGGCCTTGAATATCATCCACCGATCCGACCTGGATCTGATCATCACCGACATGCGCATGCCGGGCATGGATGGCCTGGCTCTGCTCAAAACCGTCAAGGCCCAGCATCCCGACCTGCCGATGATCATGATTACCGCCTTCGGCGAGGTGGACAAGGCGGTGGAGGCGATGCGCAACGGCGCCTTCAACTACCTGGCCAAACCCTTCAACAACGATGAGCTGCTGGTCAGTGTCCGCAAGGCCATTGAGCATTACGAAATCATCCGGGAAAACACTCGGCTGCGAGCCGAGATCAGCCAGCAGACCTCCTACGCCAACATGGTGGGCAAAAGCCGCCGGATGCGGGAGATTTACAGCCTGATTGACAAGGTGGCCCCCGCCCCCACCTCGGTGCTGATCACCGGGGAGTCCGGTACCGGCAAGGAACTGGTGGCCCGGGCGATCCACAACCGCAGCCCCCGGGAAAAAGGGCCCTTTATCTCTATCAACTGCGCCGGCCTTCCGGAAACCCTGCTGGAGTCGGAACTTTTCGGTCACGAAAAAGGGGCCTTCACCGGAGCGGTGGCCCTGCGCAAGGGCCGCTTCGAACTGGCCGACCACGGCACTCTCCTCCTGGACGAGGTGGGCGAGATGCCCCTGCCCCTGCAAGCCAAGCTGCTGCGGGTACTCCAGGAGCGGACCTTCGAGCGGGTCGGGGGCAGCAGCACCCTGAAGGTGGATGTCAGGATCATTGCCGCCACCAACAAGGATCTCAAGGAGGAGGTGGATCTGGGGAACTTCCGGGAGGATCTTTACTACCGTCTTAACGTGGTCCATATTCACCTGCCGCCCCTGCGGGAGCGGCAGGATGATATCCCAATTCTGGCTTCCCATTTCGTCAACAAATTTGCCAAGGCCCTGGAACGGCCCAGGCTGCAGATCACCCCGGAAACGATTCGCCTCCTCGGCACCATGCCCTGGGAGGGTAACGTCCGCGAGCTGGAGAACACCATCGAACGGGCCGCCGTCCTCTGCGCCGGCGACTTGATCACCCCGGATGATGTGCAACCCGACTCCGTGAGCGGCCAGGAGTCCCCCGGCTGGGGAGAGGAGCTGGAGATTGAACAGCTGATCCCCCCAAACGCCCCGCTGCCGGAAGTCCTCAACGCCATAGAAAAAAAACTGGTGGCAAATGCGCTGAAAAAATCTGATAATGTGCAGACCAGGGCGGCGGAGAGCCTGGGCATCACCAAAAGTCTGCTCCAGTACAAGATGAAAAAATTCGGTCTGCACCGGAAATAACCACCCGGTGGACGCTTCTCCGCTTTTTTTCCACTGCGACTCCATGCTATAATCAGCTCGTGAGATGATTAACCGAATACCCCGTTAAACTTGGAGGAACAAAGTGACCCCGCTGGATATCTTTCTGATCTTCACCGCCTGCGGTGTGGCGATTCTCACCGCCGTGCTGGTGCCCACACTGCTCCAGCTCAAGCGGACCTACCGCAAGGTTGAGGATACCCTGAAAATACTGGAAAAAGAGCTGACCCCTATGAGCCGCAAGATCACCGAGGCGGCAAGCGAGCTGGAGTTGCTGGCCGCCACCTGTAACGCCCGGGTGGAGGAGGCGGACGTGGTCCTGCGCACCGCCCGGCAGGCGGGGGACACCCTGCTTCTTACTTCACGGGCCATGAAGGATTCGATCCGGCCCATCATCAGCGGCATCGGCGGCCTGAGTGCCGGCCTGCAGATGTTCAGCCGGGCCCTGTTTAGTGGCCGGAAAAAAAATTAGTTCGATCATGACAGAGAAACCAACCAAGGAGGTTAAATCATGACGCAACACACCGAGAA
>DSDS01000019.1 GCA_011048585.1 Desulfurivibrio alkaliphilus
TCGGCCAGGGCCACCCGCTCTTCCTTGGTGAGGGGAAACTCGATAATCCGCTCCACTCCAGCGGATCCCAGCACCACCGGTACCCCCAGAAAACAGCCGGAGATGCCGAACTCCCCCTCCAGCCAAGCGGCACAGGGCAGCACCCGCTTGGCGTCGGTGAGAACCGCCTCGGCCATCTCAATGGCCGCCAACCCCGGGGTGTAGAAGGCACTGCCGGTCTTGAGGTGGTTGACGATCTCCGCCCCGCCGTGCTGGGTCCGCCTGACGATGTCGGCAATGGTATCGGCGTCCAGCAGATCGGCCACCGGCACCCCGCTCACATTGGCCAACCGCACCAGGGGCAGCATATTGTCGCCGTGAATTCCCATCACCAGGGCGTTGACATCCCGGGGCGCCACCCCCAGGGCCTCGGCCAGAAAAGCGCGATAACGGGCCGAATCCAGCACCCCGGCCATACCGATCACCCGCTGGGGGGGCAGACCGGAGATTTTGAAGGCGGTGTAAACCATGGCGTCAATGGGGTTGGTCACCACGATCAACACACAGTTGGGGGAGTATTTAACCGCCTGCTCGGCACAGCTCTTGACGATCTCGACATTCTTGGCCAGCAGGTCGTCCCGGCTCATCCCCGGCTTGCGGGCCAGACCGGCGGTGATGATCACCACATCGGAATCAACCGAATCCCGGTAGTCGTTGCTGCCGATCACTCGGCGGTTGAAACCGTCCACCGGGCCGGCCTGGAGCAGATCCAGGGCCTTGCCCTGGGGAATCCCCGCCATCACATCCAGTAAAACCAGATCGGCAATATTGCGGCTCAAGGCCCAGTGGGCGGCGGTGGCCCCCACGTTGCCGGCCCCGATAATCGTAATCTTTGATCTTTTCATCCTCTGTTCCTCTCCTGTTTTGATATCCGGTGCCACCCCATAAAGGGTGCATAATTTACTGGTTCACAGCCCCTGGATCAGGGCCACCACCCGCTCAAGATCGCCGGGGGTGTCAACTTCCACCGAATCATGCTCGGTCATCACCACCTTGATGGTGTAGCCGTACTCCAGGGCCCGCAACTGCTCAAGCTTTTCAAAGCGCTCCCACTCCCCCTCGGGCAAACCGACGAAGGTGAGCAAAAAACCTTTGCGATAAGCGTAAAAACCCAGATGTTTGTAGTAGGTGGGGGTGCCATCGCCGGGATTGCGCTGGAAAGGGATGGAGGCTCGAGAGAAGTATAGGGCCCGACCCTGACGGTCAAAAACGGTTTTAACGTGGTTGGGGTCGTTGATCTCCTCGGGGCGAATGATCCGGTAGATCAGGGTGGACATGGGCAGGGCCGGATCCTCCAGCAACGGCCCGGCCACTTGGCCCACCACCTCGGAGTCGAAAAGCGGCTGATCGCCCTGGATGTTAACCACCACGTCATGTTCGTCGATATTCATAATGGTGGCGGCCTCGGCCAGGCGGTCGGTACCGGAAACGTGATCGGAGCGGGTCATCACCACCTCACCACCAAAGGAGCTTACACAATCGGCAATCCGCTGATCATCGGTTGCCACCGCCACCCGGGAGAGCAGCGGTACCGCCCGAGCCCGCTCATAGACGTGCTGGATCATCGGCTTGCCCAGAATTTTGGCTAAAGGTTTGCCCTCAAAACGGTTGGATTGGTAGCGGGCCGGAATGATGGCCACCACTTGCGCCTGTTTATTTTGTGCGGAATCCATTATCCTCTGACGGCCTCAATATTAGTTGGTTCAATTCACGCGGGAGCAACGATGATCAACCAGACCACAACCGCCGTCCCGGGCTTGGCTGTGGCGGCGGCAACTCCGGAACTGGCTGAACCGGCCCGAATCCTGGCAAACCGCCTGGGTCTGACCCTGGTGGAAACCCCCGATCCGAATCAGCTATCCGCCCTGCTGCTGCTGACCGAACGGCGTCTGGAGCTGCACCAAATGGCAGCCGGCGCCCCCGGCCCGGTCTACGTCGAGCTGATCGGGGAAACCATGGGCTACCGACTCCGCCACGGCGGGGGCGGCAAACAGGCACTGGCCCGAGCCGTGGGTCTGAAGGGCCACCCCCGTCCCACCGTCATTGATGCCACCGCCGGACTGGGGCGAGACGCGTTCATTCTGGCGAGCCTGGGTTGCCGGGTCCGGATGATCGAACGATCCCCGGTCATCCACGCCCTGCTGGCCGACGGCCTAAACCGGGCGGCGGCGGATCCCGCCAGCGCCCTCATGGTCAGCCAACGAATCCGCCTGCTGCTGGGCAATGCCATCGATCTCCTGGCCCAGCCGACCTTCCCCGCCGCCGAGGTGGTCTACCTGGACCCCATGTTTCCCGGTCGGGAGAAGAGCGCGCTGGTCAAAAAGGAGATGCGTCTTCTGCGCCTGGTGGCCGGCGAAGACCCCGACGCCGAGTTGCTGCTGGCCCGGGCCCTTGCCAGGGCCCAGAGCCGGGTGGTGGTCAAGCGCCCGCGAATCGCCCCACCCCTGTCCGGCCCGGTCAGGCCCAACTACTCACTGCCCGGCAAAAGCAGCCGCTTCGATATCTATCTGGTCCGGATGGTCCGACCGGTCGATCAAGCCGGCTGATCAAAGCGGCCGGTCAGGCCATTGCATCAGCAGGCCGCCAGGATCGCCTTGCCGATCTGATCCAGCCGTTCGTCGCTCAGCTTGACCGGTACCGGGTAGACCAGCAGCCGATCCATGATATCGGCCGATTGGGGTAGAGCAGCCGGATCGTAATGGACCCGGCGGCGGCCATCGGCTTCCTTGAAGGGCCAGCCGCTTTGGGCCAGGGTGGAGCCGGCCAGCAGATGCTCCCACTTGGGGTAATAGTGCCAGGTGTTGTTGGCAAAATAAACCGCTCCCGCCCCCTGCTGGCCCAGAATGCCGTTAACCCGTCTGGTCGTGGCGGCGTCGGGCAGGAAAAAGGCCAGGAAGGAGGCGTTATCGCCAGCCGGATCGAGGATGGTCCGGAAGGAGACCCCCGGCAGGGTGGCCACTATTTTACGCAGAGCGGCCTTGTTGCGCCTCTGGGCCGTCACGATCTCGTCAAGCTTGGCCAGTTGAGCCAGGCCGATGGCCCCCTGCAGTTCCATCATCCGAAAGTTGAAACCGACAAAACTGCGCCCCTCACCACCTCGCCCCCCGGGATTGGCCACATGATCATGACCGTGGTCGTGGTATTCGCTCATCTTGCGCCACAAATCCTCGTCGTCGGTGATGATCATTCCCCCCTCGCCGGTGGTCATGGTTTTAACCGGATCAAAGGAGAAGGTCCCGCAAAGACCGAACGAGCCGCAGCGGCGACCGTTTAAGGAAGTGCCCGCCGCCTGGGCCGTATCCTCCAGGACCGGGATGCCGTGGGCATCGGCGATTTTCTTGATCTCGACGATCCGGGCCGGGGCCCCCATCATATGAACCGGTATAATCGCTTTGGTTCTTGGGGTTATCTTGCGCTCCAGATCGTTGGGATCCAGATTGAGGGTTTCATCAACCTCGGCAAAAACCGGAATCGCCCCCACATCAAAGATCGCCTCCCAGGTAGCGACAAAGGTGAAGCACTGGGTAATCACCTCATCACCGGGCCCCACTCCCATGGCGGTGAGGGCCACCTTGAGGGCGGCGGTACCGGAAGTGACCGCCTGGGCGTGTTTCACCCCGCAGTAGCGGGCAAACTCCTCCTCGAACTGCCGGACCTTATAGATCCCGCGCCGTTCGTTGGCAAACTCATAACGAAACAGCACCCCGGTATCCAGCACCTCCGCGATCTGCCGTTTCTCCTCATCGCCAAAAATCTCAAAACCAGGCATAACTTCCTCCTATTCCCAGCCATGCATTGCTTCTTCGTAGATCGACATCACCTCTTCCAGGGTCGGCTTACGGGGGTTGTTGGCCACCGGCCGACTGACGGTCAGGGCGATCCGGGCCATCTCCGGAATATCCTCGCGGGGGATCTGCAAATCCGCCAGGGTTTTAGGAATCCCCACATCGTCATTAAGGCGGTATACCGCTTCCACCGCCGCCTCACCCGCCTCCCGCAAGCTCATAGCGCTGGTGTCAACCCCGAACATCTCGGCCAGGGTGGCGAAGCGCTCCGGCGCTCCGATCAGATTGTAGGCCATCACATAGGGCAGCAGGACCGCATTGGCCAGACCATGGGGAATCTGATGCATCCCGCCCAAGGGATAGGCCATGGCGTGGACCAGACCAACTCCGGCGGTGGCTAGGGCCTTGCCGGCCAGCAGACTGCCCATCATCATGGCGGAGCGGGCCTCCAGATTATCCCCATTGGCATAGGCCTTGCCCAAATTGGCAGCGATCAGGTCGATCGCTTCAAGGGCGTACATGTCGGAGATCGGATGGGCCTGGGTGGAGACATAGGCCTCCAGCGCGTGGGTCAGGGCATCGATTCCGGTGGCGGCGGTGATATGAGAGGGGACGCTCAGGGTCAGAGCCGGATCGAGCACGGCAGCGTCGGGATAAAGGGGGTCTCCATTCATGCCCGCCTTGGAACTGGTTTTCTCATTGATAAAAACGGCTGTAAAGGTAACTTCAGCCCCGGTACCCGCGGTGGTGGGCACCATGATTTTGGGCACCCCCGGCTTGCCGATCTTGCCCAGACCGATATAGTCGACGGCCTTGCCGCCGTTGGTCAGCAGAATTGCCACCGCTTTGGCCACATCCATGGCCGATCCCCCCCCAACACCAACCACACAGTCGCATTTGGCCTTCTTGGCCAGCTTAACTCCGTTATCAGCCAGCTTCAGGCCCGGCTCAGGGTCAATCTTGTCATAAACGGTATATGGCACGGAGGCGGCTTCCAGGGGGGCGGTTATCCGGGGCAGCAAACCGGCCGCCACCACCCCCGGATCCACCACCAGAAAAACCGTGGTGCCGCCAAGGCCACGCACCTGGGCGGCCAGATCGTTGATGCTGTCCACCCCAAAGTGGATCCGGGTGGGTTGGGTCACGGTAAAGGTTTTTCCTTGCATGGCAATGTCCTTTTTCATTTAAAAAAGCCGGGATGGCTGTTAGTGTACGCGGAACAAAAAACTCTACCGCAGCTTAAAACGGAATTCACGCAAAATATGCAGATCAGGATCAGCAGATCGGAAAAAAAGAGGCAAGCCACCCGGGTGGAAGAGCTGGCCCAGGAGCTGGCAGGTCTCTCACCCGGCGAAATCAGCAACCTGCCCGCCGACGACTTTCTCAAAAAAGAGATCCTGGCTGCCCGCAACATGAAGGGCGGGGCCCGAAAACGCCAAACCAAATATATCGCCGGGGAACTGCGCCGCCGGGACACCACCGATTTGATCTCGCATTTGGCGGCCCGCAAGGGCTCACACCTTCAGGAGCAAGCTGATTTCCACGAACTGGAAATTCTGCGCCAGGCCATCATAACCGACGTCATCGCCTGCCAGGAGGAAGCCCGCAGCCTGGATATCCCCCTGCCCCAGGAGTGGGAGAGCCCGGCCCTGGAAAAGAGTATGGAGCTGCTGCCCGAGTTGGACGCCGCGGCGGTCCGTAACGCCGCCCACCGCTACGCCCGCAACCGCAAGATCGCCCACAGCCGCGAAATCTTCCGACTGCTCAAAACCGCCCAGACCCGGCA
>DSDS01000071.1 GCA_011048585.1 Desulfurivibrio alkaliphilus
GATTTAACGGGCTGTAATCGTTAAGCAGTGCCGCAGGTTCGGGCAAGCGGCCAAGCGCCGCGTACCCCGTGTACGTAAGCCTGGCTGATCGCCCGAAGATGCGGTGCTGCTGAACGATTACGGATGCTTCACGGGGCCGGGTGGTTGCAGTTGAGCAGGGAAACCTTATTCTGGGCGATGGGGATCCCCTTGCCGATTCCGCCCCGGGTATAAAACCACTCGATCCCCCGGGCCGGATGGTAAGCGGAGTAGGAGTCGGGGTAGTAGAGGGGGATCGCCGGCAACTCCATGGCGTGGAGCTCCTGAATCCGCCCCACGATCCGGCGCCGCTCCTCGGGGTCCATGGCCAGCAGCTGTTCCTCCAGCAGGCGGTTGAGCTCCTGGTTCTGGTCAAAGCGGGCGCTGTTCACCGAACCGGCACCATGTTGGGAGGAGATCATCTCGTTGAGAATCCTGGCATCGCCGGAGATGCCGCCATGGCCGGAAAGGGCCAGGTCGAAGTTCCAGCTCCTTACCCGCTGATCGGTGGTGGCCTGTTCCAGGTTGATCAGGGCCACCTTGATCCCCGCCCGCTCCAGTTGCATCTTGATCACCTCGCCGTCCCGGTCGGGGGCGCTCTGGCCGCTGGCGGTGATGTTGGAAACCAGTAGCTCCACCTGCAACGGCCGGCCATTATGCTGAAAAAAGCCATCCCGGCCGGGGCTGAAACCCAGCTCGGTGAGCAGGGCGCGGGTCAGTTCCGGGTCAGGGGGATATTCGGGCAGCTCGGGGTTGTACCAGGGATGGTCCTTGGAGAGCAGCCCGTAGGAGGCGGGGCGACCGTGGCCGCGCTGGGATTTGGCGATGATCTCCCGGCGGTCGATGGCGTGGGCCAGCGCCTGGCGGAAACGGCGGTCGTCGAAGGGGGCTCGGCGGTGGTTGATCATCAGCTTCTTGTTCCAACCCCCCTCATCCTGGATCACCTTCAGGCCCTGGTTGCGCAGGGGGGCCACCATCTCGGGGCTGATCTGGGCCAGGTCCGCCTGGCGGTTGCCCAGGGAAACCATAGGTTGGCCGCTGCGGAGGTAGATCAGGCGCTGGGCTTTGGGCGCTCCTCGGTGGTAGTCGGCAAAGGCCAGGTAGAGGTAGCTGCCCTGGGTGGGATTGTAATCGGCCAGGCGATAGGGGCCGCTGCCGATAAAGGCCTCGGGGGCCCGGAAAGCGGTGGGATCGGCCACCTCCCGCCAGATATGCTCCGGCAGGATCGGCATGGTACCGGCCACGTCGGCCAGAAAGGGGGCATAGGGCCTTTGCAGCCGGATCACCACCTGGTGGGGGCCCGTGACCTCGCTGTGGTCGATATGGTCGACGTTGACCCAGTAGTAAGGGTGGCGTTGGAACAGCTCGATGGTGAAGGCCACATCGGCGGCGGTCAGCGGCCGGCCGTCGTGCCATTGGGCCTCGGGGTTAAGATTGAAGGTATAGCTGAGCTCTTGCGGGTTGAACTCCCAGGAGTCGGCCAGGGCGGGAATAAAACCCTCCCGGTCCTTCCAGATCAGGGTGTCGAAGATCCAGCTCATCCGGATATAACCGGGGCCCCGGGGGTAGTGGAGGTAGGGACTGGGGGGGCCCCAGTCGCCCCGGCTGTCGGCGATCCGGATCTCTGCGAGCTGGGAGCGGGCCGGCCCGGCCGGAAACAGCACCAGCAGCAGGAGAATGGCGGCCAGCCGGAGGGCGGTGTGGATCATCTCTTACTCTTTCTCGTCGGCGTCGGCGGCTTACTTTTTCTGCTCAACCTGCTCAAAGCAGGGGATGCAGTAGGTCTGGCCGGCAAAGCGGCGGGTGCGGGACTCCATGGTGGACTCCCCGCAGGCCACGCACTCCAGGCTGTCAAGAATTTTGGCCCCCCGGGGCATGGGAGCCGCTTCGGTGATGGTGAAAAGCTCCTCCAGGGTAGCGGCCATCACCTTTCGCCGATTTTCCTCCTTGAGTTCTCCGGCCCGTTTTTTCTCCGCTTCGCTGGCCTGGCCGGCAAAAATTTTTTTCATCAGGCCCCGCAGCTCCGGCCCGGTTTCCCCCATCACCCCGTTCCGGAAAAGGGCCCGCAGTCCCTTGCCGTCCCGGCGGCGGTAAAAGGAGAAGGCCGACTTGCCGTAATCCCGGTGGATCAGGTTGCCCTTGCCGAAGGTGCAGCCGGTCAGGACCTGAATGGCATCGACCCCGCACATATCGGTCTCCACCACCGCCACCAGGGGGTCCTGGTCCCGGTGAGTGCCCAGCTCCCGCAGGCAGAGTTCGGCGGCCCGGATGCCGATCCAGAGGCCGGGGCACTGGTGGCCGTGGAAGGCGATGGTCCGTTCGACCTGTTCCGGAGTGATGGCATCTTGCATCGACACTTTCTCCTGGAAAAATAATTAGTGTTACGAAATTTGATTTCGCGCACCATAGGTCAGGGCCGGGAGATAGTCAAGGAAAAAGTTACGTTTTTCTGTTTCGTGTTATGAGAGGCGGCGCAACCCTGGCCTGGCTGTTTGCTTTTTGCGCTGATTACTGGTAGAGAATGGCGACAGCCGGACCGACCAATTTAGAGGGAAGGAGATCCCAGTGCCCAGACCTAAAAAACAACGCCATTGTCAGCTCAAGCTCTGCGGTCACGCCTTCAAGCCGACGGGGAAGCCGTTGCGCGAGCTGCGCCCGATCATCCTCCAGCGCGATGAGCTGGAGGTCCTCAGGTTGTGTGATCTGGAGGGGCTGTTCCAGGAGCAGGCCGGGGAGCGGATGGGGGTTTCCCGGGGGACGGTGCAGCGAATTCTCACCAACGCCCGGCGCAAGGTGACCGAAGCCCTGGTGGTAGGGGCCGCCCTGGTTTTCGAGGGGGAGAACTCCTCCCCGGAGAGCGCCGCCGCGACCGAGGCCGAGGAGGTGCTGCCCGGGGAGGATCAGTCGGTTTAACTGTGGCAGTTGCCCTGACAGGCCTGGTCGCCGTTCATCTTCTCGAAGCGGGCTGCCAGCCAGCCCTCCAGGGCCAGCTGGACGCTGGGGTAGAGATCCGGGGGGGCGTAAAAAACCTCGATCCCCTCCTCCTGAAAGGCCATCAGCGGCCTTTTGCCCATGCCGCCCACCACCATGGCGTTGACCCCGTTACCGCTCAACAGCTTGACCGGGGCCAGACAGCCGCCGGCGCCATGTTCCACGTTGGCGATGGTGTCCACCTGCTCAATTTTGCCGTCGGTGATATCCACCAGGGTGAAGAGGTCGCAGTGACCGAAGTGCTCCGAGCGCATTCCCGCCAGCCCTCCCGGTTGATTGGAAGGGATGGCGATTCGTAACTTTTTCATGACAGCTCCTTTCCCTATAAATAAGTTTATTTTGTTGATTGATCGCGACAGCGGGCCGCCATTCAGGCGGTGGCCTTCACCGGTCCGAAGAAACGATCGGTTAAACGCACATACCAGGCCGCCGCCTGCACCTGCACGATATAGGCCACCGCGATGACCATGGCCGCGTCCGCGCCCTGGGTGCCGAAGGCGTTGATGGCGATCGCCAGGGCGATGGAGAGGTTGCGCATCACCGTGCCGTAAACCAGGGCGATGGCGTTCTCCCGGGTAAAGAGCAGCCGGCCGAGCAGGGTGCTGATGGTGAAATTGGCCAGGTAAAGCAGCAGCAGCGGCAGAATAACCGCCAGTAGCAGAGCCGGTTGCTCCCCGATGGTCCTGGCGTTGAGGGCGATGGCGACAAAGACGATCCCCAGCACTCCCAGAGTGGAGATGGGGGGAAAACGCGGCGCCCACTTTTTCTTGAAGCCCTCCTGGCCGTAGCGGGATACCAGGCCCTGGCGGGTAAAGTAGCCCAGGGTCATGGGCAGGAAAACGATCAACAGGATCTGCTTGACCACCTGCGCCATATCCACCTCCACCCGGGCTCCCATCAACCACTGCAGGTAAAGGGGGGTCAGCAGGGAGCCCAGGGTCAGGCCGATCACCGTCATGTTGATGGCCGCCCCCAGATTGCCCCGGGCAAAACCGGTCCAGGAGATGGTCATGCCGCTGGTGGGCAGCAGGGCGGCCAGCAGCATCCCCAGGGCCAGGTAGGGGCGGTCGGGGAAGAAGAAAAGCCCCAGGCCGTAGGCCAGAAAGGGAATCAGGGCGAAGTTGACCAACTGGGTTACCCCCTGGAGCTTGACGTTTTTGATCCCCGCCTTGAGTTGGGCGATGTTCAGGGAGATCATCATCGGGTAAACCATCAGGATGGTGAGGGGAACGATCAGGATGGTCAGGCCCCTTACCTGCTCCCGGTCGGCCAGGGTGCCGAAAAGGAAGCCCAGCACCATCACGGTGGGGATGGCGAACACCAGTTGTTTGTTGATTTTCTGCAATAAGTTCCACATGGCGATGGCCCCAAACGGTTACCTGACCTCTTCGATCATGGCGACGATTCGCCCGTAGGTTTCGGTCAGGGAGGCAGGAAACTGGGGGTCATCGACCACCGCCGCGATCTCCTCGGCGTTGTAGCGCAAAAAACGGATCTGGGTTTTGCCCCCGCCGCTGAAGGCCATGACGAACTTGGGCATCAGCACCGAGCGTTCCGGGTTGGCGCCCATGCTTTGGGCGGCCTTTTCCGGTTTGCAGATCTGGATCATATGGAGATCAAAGCCCGGAGGCACCGGGGCGTTGTGGCGGGCAAAGGCCTCGGCCATGGCCATCTTCTCGGCGTTGTGGACCACAAAACCATATTTTTCGGCCACCTCCTTCAGATCCCCGGCAAATTGGGCCACCGGCTTGCTGCTTTCCGTGCGGTAAAGATCCTGTTGCTGCATTGCCATACCTCCCTTGCGTAATTTTTTTGAGCCCGGTGGGGTCCGTAAAAACACCCCCGCCCCGGCGATTTTGGACATATGGCAACATTAGGAGGTGCTTAAGTAGTTGTCAAGGAGGTTTTTGGTATATGCCCAAAATAATGTTGGGGTGACTTGTTAGCGGCAAGGGTTCGGCTGGGAAAACCATCTTCAGGGCCGTAGAGGGCCACATAAATCCCCCCTTCGGCGCCCCCTACCTCGGCGATCTCGACCGTTAGTTCGGCGGCCCGGGCCGGGGTGGCAAGGATCAAAATCGTGGCGCAAACCAATAAAAAACGTATTATCTCATCCTGTTAAGCGGTTGTTTCGATCAGGGCCAGAAGCTGGGAGGTGATCTGCCGCAACAGCTCCGGGTTGGCCCGGGTCTCGACGTTGAGCCGTAGCAGGGGTTCGGTGTTGGAGGAGCGCAGATTAAGGCGGAACTGGTCGCTGCTGAAGCTGAGCCCGTCGGTGTAATCGTAGGCGCCGGGGAAATCGGCACACCAGGATTGCACCCGGGCGATGGCCGCCGCCGGATCGGCCACCCGGCGGTTGATCTCGCCGCTCACCGGAAAGGCCTGTTGCATGGCGGCCACCAGTTGGCCCAGAGTGCGGCCGCTGGTGGCCAGCAGTTCGCAAACCAGCAGCCAGGGAATCATCCCCGAATCGCAGTAGGAGAAATCGCGGAAATAGTGGTGGGCGCTCATCTCGCCGCCGTAAACTGCGTCTTCCCGGCGCATCCGCTCCTTGATAAAGGCATGCCCGGTTTTGGCCAGCACCGGAATCCC